>JBKDZK010000203.1:0-12404 GCA_047971205.1 Draconibacterium sp. | reverse complement strand
TTCTTTTAGTTCGTCGATCGCTTCTTCGTCAATTTCAAACACCGTAACGGCATATCCGTTTTTCAACAGGCTTACAACCATTGTTTTTCCAATGCCTTGCGCACCTCCGGTAACTATTATGTTTTTCTTCATTTCTGGATTTGTATACATTTTTGTACACAGTGGTTCGTTTTCTACCCGGCAGGCAGAGGGCTGAATTTACTCAGAATGTATTTCTATTCCAATTTTTGATAAAAAGTTATGCAGAACAGTGTTTTTGTTTACTTGTCAACTTCATTGATTTTAATTACATCTGCAAATATCAGCCGATCGGTTTGCTCACTTTGCTCCAGGCGGTCTTTGTAAGCATCCGGCAAATTGGGAATTTGATTGGGGCCTCGTTCGTATTCTTCAATGATGACGGAAAATGGAGCTGTTTTGTAATTTTTGTGCAAGCGAAACTCCCGCTCAATTTTGTACCTGTTGCCCGTAACCATATCGCGCCTTGTGATTTTTATGGTTGTTTTTTCTTCCTCCAGTTTCTTTTCATTGTCATAATCAGCAATAATACCATAGATTGGTTGTGCCAGCTCCGTGTCGAGAAACGAAATACGCAGGAAATTGTAGTTGCCGTATTGCGCGTCTCCCGGGTTGTAAATTGTTCCTTCGATGGTAACGGTGAATTTCGAATTCTGGTCGTCTTTTTTGAATTGCAAAGTAGTTTGCCGGTCGGGAACAAGTTGTGTCATTTTTGCGACCACTACTGACGAGAGGCAAACATCGCCGTCTTTTTCTCTTACCGAATGTGGCTGGTAACGGGCCAGGAATAATTTTACAAAGGGGAAGTACATGGATTGGGGATTAATCGCCAGGTCGCAAAACCACAGTTGCCGTTCCTGGTCAAAATGTACGGGATAGGCTACGGCTTTAGCCACCGCCCCGGCTTTGTCGGGGTATTGCAATTTTGGGTCGATGACCGGGTTCATCCTGAAATCCTGAGGTTGCGGGGAAACGCCATCGGGTTTTGCCCCGTAAAGGATCGGGTCGATACCCCAGTGTGTATAGTCGTTGGTATAACCAGGATTGGCACTTACAAAGGAAGCTATGTTTCCTTTTGTGTCGGGGAGGATCACCGCCAGCATCTCATCGTCGCCGCTCGAATACCAGGGGCGTTTCAGGTAAATGCGCAGGCCGCCGCCCATTCGCTGATGACGGACTGCATCGGCAGTCTGTGTTTTCCTCCATTCGAACGTGGGAACAATGTATTCTATTTCCGGCGCTTTGGGCCGTGTTGAACTGAGGATGTTTACCCGTTCTTTCCACTCACTTTCCCGGGTTGTGTTTAATCCGGGATTGGCGTGTAAAATTTTATCAAAATATTCGCGGTAACGCGAGGCAGCAATCAGTTTATAATCTACCCAGCGGTGTTTGGTGTCGCCAAAGTGGTGTTCCAGCGGTTTAATGCGTAAGCTCATCTGTTTTACAAACCCAAAACGGGTAGAAGCAATGTCGTACCGTACTTTCTGAGCCAGGTTTTTTTGTGCGCTAACTTTTGTTTTTTGTAACTGTTTAAACTGGTTGTTCTGAACCGTATAAAGTTGGTTAACCCTGCGCGCTTTGGGTTGGGGTTCGGCTTCGAAACGTTGTAGGGTTTGTGGCTGAATACGCAATATAGGCTGAATCCGCAGGTTTTGTACCGGAACTTTTTCAACTTGTTCAGGTGCAGGGATCGTTCCTTTTGTGATTACATCATCGTGGTAATTAATGTGGATGTCGGGAATTACATTTCTGCCGTTTTTCTCTTTTATTTTTACTGAAATTCCATCATCGAAAGGCTCGGTCCACCTGGCCTGAAACTCTGCTTTTTCTGTGCTTTCGCCATGAATATCGAAGCGGGTGTTGATGAGGGCAAAGGTAGTCCCGTAATCACGGTCGGGGATAAGTTCCTCTATAATCGGGGCATCAACAGGTTGCTGAACGGCATGAACCAGTTCTATTTCGCGCGACGGGCTTATCATCCAGTGCTGACCACTAACAGCGAGCTTATCTATTTCACTGATATTGCCCGGGTGGTCGTTTTTAACCATTTCCCAAATGGCCGAAAACTGCTTTAAATCGTCTTCGCGCCAGAAGGTGCTGAATTTAATTTTGGTGCGGATTCCTTTCGGAAGATAAACCGTAAATATTTTTTCTGATGAATTCCAGTGTGTATTTTGTGCCCCTTCTTCCAGTCGGATCCTGATCTCCTTTGCATTGTACCAGTCGTTTGGGATATCGACAGAGTTGGTGTCATTGGGCCTGATTTCGTTGTTGCGGAAGAAACTGAACATGCGGGCGTCAAAATCCTGCGTGTGGGTATTTTCATAACCTTCGGCAACAAAAAGTGCCACGCCTGCTGCCATTGGGTCGGGCAGGTAGATTATTTCTACCTCTGAAGGCCGGTAGATTTTTTCCTTGTTTTTTTCGTCCTGCTGGTACAAGCCTTCGTGGCTGGTAATAATGTTGTAAATCTGCTGGGCTGCCGCAGGGTTATTCTGAAAGGCTTCTTCAAACTTTCCGTGTGTTTCGGCCATCAACTGGCTGTTTTTGGGAGGCAGGAGATAACGCAGGGAATAGTCGTCGAATTTCTGTCCGTTTACCGTGTGGTCTTCTTCATAGTCGGTAACCGACTGGTCAAAATTGCTGCGGATTACCATTTCCTCCAGGAACTCACCGTCTTTTAGTGCGTTGCCAACCAAAACAAGCGGACTGGCCAGCGGCTCATAACGCAGGTATTTGATGTTTTCGCGGATGGTCTCCAGACTGTTTTCGCATTGGTAATCAAGAGGCACACTGTTTCCGGCCAGATCAACTGCGCGAACGCGAACCCGGTAATCTTTTCCGAACCGCAGCCTGGGCAATGTTCCCGGAACTATGTTCGATTGGGCATTTACTTTAAATTCCAGGTCGGGATCAAATTGATATTTCTTAATTTCCTGTGCTTTTGTTTTATAAACAAAGTCTCGTTTTTCATTGTCGTCGCCATCAAAATCATCCGATTCATTTATCGCATACCCGGGCTTTTTTACCGATAAACTCCAGCCCTCCCAACGTGCCAGTGTTTCTGAAACAAAAACATCATCCGGATCATTCGGGTCTTCGGCAATTCCAAGCTGAATGAAGCCTTCGTCGGGATCAATTCCTTCTATCGGGTGCGGATGGTTGTTTTCGTCGTACCAGGAGTAATCGTCTTTTCGCTGATGCAATGAATACCAACGTTCGGGATCATCCGCATAGGCAATATCCATTCGGTAGCCCTGAATAACATCCGTGGTATATAAAATTTTCTGAGGCTCTTTTATTTTGAGCTTCATGTTTTGCAGGGCAGGTTGTTGCTTTAATTGAATGTTTTCGAGATTTCCGCCAACTCGTTTCAGGCGTTCCTGTTTTAATTCAACTTTTTGAACTGATGCGGCCGCAAATGCCTTTTTTAAGTCCACATTGATTTCGATGCTGCGAAAAAGGTGTTCGGCCATCCCGTTTTTGGTGATGGCAATTCCGGCAGAACGCATATAGGGCAGCCCTTCGTCTTCAGGTGGTTCGGGTTCTTCCAGTTGTTTGAATTGCAAAGTCCTGCTTTTTATAAGTTCTGCTTTGATTTCATAGAACCGGGCGATTTCCAATACCTTGTTTTCGGCCATGTTATTGGTCTTCAGTGCTGTTCCGTCAGCATCTATTTGCACTACCGAAAATTCATCGGTATTGATTTTTACAAAGCCTTTGTCGAAAATAGTATTGGATTTATCGCCAATGTAAAATCCGGTATTGGTAATTTGGTAGGCAGTTGGCGGCAACGAAACGGTGGTTCCTTCTTCGTCAAATTCAAGTGCATTAATTACCAGGCTAATATGCCCGGAGTTGGGCATGGAGCTGTTGTATGGAATAAGGAAATCGAGCACCAGCCCCAGTTTTCGCAATATTTGCGGATAGCTGTTTACCACCGCCGTTATATCGTGAAATTCAAACCGGGGTCTTTCCATTTTAACAGGTGTAATCCGCTTAATCACATTGCGATCAACTTTATGGAATTGGCGCAATTGCACAAAATCGTCTTTGGGCTGCATTTGTTTGGTGAACCTTAGAAATTTATCACGGCGCACGTCGGATCTGAGTTTTGTATCGTCGGCAGAATTTTTAAAATAGAGGTTTTCTGCTTTAATCGTGGTTTTACGCCTTGGCTGTTCAACTTCATCCAGCGTTTTAACATCCAGTTTCATGCGCGAAATAGCTCCAAACTTGTTTTCATCCACAAAAACCTCCGGCGAAATCTTTTTGGTAGGATTTAGGATGGCTGCTTCCCGGTAGTTTTTCAGTACAAACTCGTTGATGTGTTTGGCCGGGAACGAGTAGATATTTTTTCTCGGAATGTCGTCTTCGTCCTTAAAATCATCGACTTTAATATCCTGATGAAAGATATTTTCGAACAACTCTGTATCGATGTTTTCTTCTATAAGTTCGGCATCGAGTATGGTTCCGTCTCCCAACTTAAACTGAAAATCGGCATCAAGCAATTTGTGCGGAAAGCGCAAGATGTCTTCAAACTCAGCCAGTGTGGTATCTTTGGGTGTGGATAGTTTTATGGTGGTATAAACCGAAAGTTTTAAATATTCGTTGCCGTCTTTTTCGATTCGCTGGTGAGGTAAGCTTGTAAATATTATTTCCTGTGGCATGATGTTAATTGTTGAAGTTCAAGTATGGTTTTGTATTCATTCTCGTTTAGTAATATTCAGCCTGCAAAAGCCAGACAGTATTCCTGCCAGTCGTCCTGATCAATCATTTCAATAAATTTCGGATCGGCATCGGCGCCTTTCAATTCGCGGCGTACGGTAACCGAAACTGTTTTACTAAAGAACAGTACCTCCACTTTTACTTTTAGGGTGGCAACGCCTTCGAGTTTTTGTACTTTGTCGTTAATAATTACCGCACTGAAAGCCAGATAGAATTCCAGGGATAATGAAATCAACCCAAGTATTGATAGATGGCCGTTCAGACGTAAATAACCAGTAAGGGTAGTGGTTTTTTCGCCTTCAATAATTTCCATTTTATAATAGAATCCGCCCATGGCCGAAACGCCGCCCGAAGCAACTCCCACATTTAACGACATAGCTGCGCCAAACTCGAACGCGGCTTCTATCGATTGTATGCCGTGCAGGGTAGTAACCATCATAAAATAACCGCCACCGCCAAAACACGAGATGGTGAGCATAAACGGATTTTCGCGTTTGCAGAAATTAAAGCCCATTGTTAAAGGTGCGCCGGTGAAAGGAAGTGTTACCTTAGCCCCCAGGCTAATATTGGAAATCATGCAAATACCTACTTCCACATTCGGGATAGCAATGTTGAAACCTGCCGTAACGCCTGTCGGGCTTAGTTTCATATACGGCCCGCTGTCAGAAAAGCCATCGCTTGGGATGACACTTTGCAGGTTGTTCACAAAATTCAGTACGCCTTTAAACCGGATCGGGTTGTTTGGGTCGATATCTACTTTTACCGCGGTTTTCTCCGTCGAACCGGTTCTGAATTCCAGGTAATTAAAGTTTACCGCCAGCAAGGGGACAATGTCGATCCCAAATTTCTCGAAGCGTGCCACTCCGTTCATGGCAGCCGGTTTATCTGCACTGAAAGGCTTTTCGAATTTTGTGCTTATCGAAAGGGCATCTGATGGATTATTGACATTTACATTGAGGAGGCTGGGAATCACCTCAATTTTTTGCCCTCCCAGTTGAGGTTGCCATTTGTATTCGGCATAAAAAGCTTCTTCGGTTACATAGGCTTTTAAATTGGGTATGCGCGGAACGGCATCGTTCAGGGTTTGCAGCAATTCGTTTACCTTGTTTTTGATGCTTTGTTTTAATGCGTTGATCTGGTTGTCCACCATTTGCCGGGCATTCTCAGCCTGTTCTTCCAAAAAGAGGATTTCGTTTTTCAGGGTGTCGATCTCGTTCCGGATCGATTGAACTGAATTTTTCATGTCCGTGAATGCTCCGCTCAGGTCAAACGGAGAGTCACTGTCGCCAAACAAAAGGGAAAAGATATCAATTACTCCAAATATTTTGGCTACCGGCAAGTCTTCAAACGCTTCGAAAAATTCTTCCGGTACAAATTGAAGAGACTTCAGGTCGTCCAGTTTCCCGTTTACCGGCCCTTGTAACTTACTCAAGCCGGAAACGCCCATATTCGGAACCAAAAAACCGCCGGATTTATCCGAACCACCGGAAAAATCGATTTTATTATCGCTTATAACGCGGGCAAAAACTTCGCCTTCATTTTTATCGTCTTCCAGCCCGATGGTTACCGGTTCGCGAATTCCTGTTAGCTCGTTTATCTGTTGTACATATACTTTGGCTTCTTTTATTTTGGGATGAAATTTCAGATCGCCTTCTCCTTTTGCCGGGAAAACCTGTGCGTCAAATTTTACCTGTTCGGTTTCAAAAGCTGTATCTCCATCCACCAGAAATTCGGCATAAGCTACTTCTTGTCCGTTAAAAGCCGTTTCGTTGTATTTTTTATTGAATGCATTTCCTGCATTTCCGCGGTACACATTAATTACTTGCTGCATCAGCGAAGCATCGCGGGCAATCCTGTTTTCCATAAACGCCAAAGGCATTCGCAATGCGTGCTCCCTGCCTTCTTTGTCGGTTGCGACCATGTCGAAGGGGAAAGGAGCATTGGCTACGTTGATGTAAAAATTGTAGGTGGTGTTGACGCCTCCGCCGCTTCGTGCACGGACTCCCCTGCTTCCTGTTGCTCCCGAAGGGACATTGATCAGCGTACTTTGCTGCGGATCATCAATATCCGGTGTTTTGCCGGTGTTTATTTTTACCGCCTGAAATGGAAACTCGATGAATTTTTCGTCAGGGTCATTTCTTGAGTACAGTACTTCTTTTTCGAGCACAACAATGTACATGCGTTGCCGGTTAACAGCAGCTTTTGTTGGTTGATGGAATTTGCGTTCAGTGATTTTTACCACAGCCGCGCGGTGCCCGAATGGAAAAAGGTAGCCTTCTTCCACAATCTTTACATAGTGATCGCGCCCAAGTGTGGCAATGTGTTCCCATTCAATAATGTTCAGATAGTTGTCTTGCGGTGTTGGAACATCAAAAAAAACGTGCCAGTCGAGGTAGGCGCCCAATGTGGTTAGCATCAGGTCGTTTACAGGAACGGGAAAAGGCGTAAAGCCAGCCCCGTAGTTTGAGGTGGTATGCACCAGCTTCTGGCGGTTATTGGCATCAAGCGAAGCCATAAACGGATAATTTCGTTGCTTGGCTACTTTGTAATCTTCATCGGCATCGTCGGCCCACAGTGCGCGTATGGTTTTGAGGTGAGAGAGCGCCGTTACCGAGGTTTGCCCGTTTTTCATTTTTACTCCCAGGCGGGTGTGCCAAAGCTCCGAAATCTCTCCTTTATTGGTATGCAGCGGATCGAGTACGCGTAATTCGGTGGCTATGGCTTTTGTTTTGTTGATTGAAAGGTCTTCTGTGTTCCGAAAATCAATGCTGATTTTGTGGCGAAAATCGTTGGTTTGGTTGGGGGAGATGTACATCAGGGTGGGAGCTTCAATCGATGTACTCAAATCCGGAATTGGTTCTACTTTCCAGCTTATTCTTTTTAGCAGGCTTGTGTTGAAAGATGGTTGGATCGAAGTGGCAGCTTCCGGTGCCAGTATTTTTTGTACCTCAATTTCATCGTAAACCTGAAGGTTTTGGGCTCTGACTTTTGTGTTTTGTGCCATCCTGGCTCCAAATTCAGGAGATGAAGTATCCAGGAATTTCAGGTTTTTATTGGGCTGAATAAGCATTTTGTTGTCGGCCTGAATGCGTTTAGGTTTTTGAATTCCGCGAAGGGACGGCAACTTAATCCAGGCACGCGGATGCACGCGCAGGTTAAACTTGCTCCAGTCGAGCAGTTCATCCAAAATGAGTGGAAATCCTTCGTGGTTGGCAGGCAGCTCGTAAACCAGGCGGCTTTTTCGGGCCCGCAGGTGTTTGGCGGGCAGTTGAACGGCATTCCCGGCTCCACCCGGCTCCGGATCGGTGATGGACGTGGTCTCGTAATATGCTTCTTCCAGTGTGTGCTGGCTTTGGAAATAGATTACAATCACCCCGGGATTTTTACGATTGTCGAGTTCCAGATACGGAGCCTGGCCTTTGTTGGTAAAATTGAAGTTATGAAAAACAAACTCCAGCATTAGCATGTCTTCAGGTCGCAGAAGTTTGATCGACAGCGCATTCTTGGGCTTGAACCTGAGCCTGTCGAACTGTACTTCAATTTTCTGCGGTACAACCTGTACTTTTTGCGGTGTTCGTTGTGGATCCTGCTGGGGAGTGGTTGGGAGATTCAGGGTGCTTTTCCGTACGCGTTTTCGTTGTTCTTGTGGTAAAACATTTTCTCATGAATCGATGAGTTCTGCATTTTTCTTTTTCCCTGAAGTGGATGCAAGGGTATTCAGAATGCTAAATTTTCCGGGAGAAGCAAACTCAGAACCTGTTAAAATCGCGTTTTCGATACGTGGTTTAAAGGCTCTTAAACGAGGTTCCAGTACTAACTCGTCGAATTGATTGTTGTTTCCAAATGCTTCAAAGTCGGGTGTGTTTTGGTTTTGTTCAAGTTTAAAAGCCCCGAGCGCATTGTTGATCCAGGAGCTGTTTTCGGGCAGACTGGCGGAAATGTAATTCTTCTGTACGCCTTGGTTCAGGTATTCAGCATAATAAAAAATACGGGGAAATGGTATTTTGTTCTGGCTGATGGTGTTTGCTTCAAAAAACAATTGGTCTGATTTTGCTTCGAACCATAACAGTTTTTCCTGGCTTTTGCTTTTTCCTGAAGCAATATACAAGTTCGCCTGTTCTTTGTTGTTTGTTGAAAATTTCCCTTTTGAAAAAGTCGAGGCACAGATTATATCTTCCCAGCCGGATGTGTTATGAAGAACGATTAACGTTGCGTTTGTATTTCCCTGTTTCAGGAAAGCAGGCTTTTCGTAAAAATGTGGATCAATGGTAATTTTTGAGCAGACCAGTTTTGATGGCTGGAAAATGCATTGGGTTTGTTGGGCATTTTGCAGGCTAAAACGCCAGTCGGGCATCAGAGATAACTGGTATCTGCCATCTAACTCAATCCGGCTATTTTCGGATAGCTGAAGGAGATTGCTCTGTATGGTTGCATTCCCTTCTGCCTGGGCTATTCCATCCGTCCAGTCGTTAAAATTGAGTAATTGGCGAAACCCAAACTCCGGAATCGACAGCAAAAAAAGCTTTCCGTTTTTGCTTAACTCCGCTTCAACCGAAAATCTTAGATGGGTACCCCGTAACTGAAGTCGATTTATTTGAAACAGGAATTTGTTGGGCAACTCAAGCTTATTGATCGTAAAACCTCTTTCAAAATAGCTTTCGGTAAACTGCCAGGCTTTCTTTCCGTTTCGGAAAACAATGAATCCATTGGAATACTTTTTTACGGAAATTTCATTATTCAGCGCTGCTTTAAACGAGCCGACAATGGGATTCCAGGCCAAAGACCCCAGGCCAACCGTTTTAATAAACTGTCTTCGGCCTGAAGGAACCCGATTCGCGCTACTGTTTTGAGTGTTAACCCAACGTGCTTTTTTAAGATGCAGGTAATTGAATTTCATCTTTGGTGGATATGTTTCCTTCAAGTTACGGGTTTTTACAAATAATAAAAAGATGGGTGAGTCTTAAAAAAGAAAGCAGTTGATAATTTGTATATGTCTGTTTATTTAAATCTATGTGTTTTGAATATGTTAATTGAAAAAGAAAAATGTTATAAAATATTTTCATATTATAACAAAGTGATTATTTTTGACAAAGTTTTATGAACGATTATTAGCAATAAAAAGATATGTGTGGAATTGTAGGAGTATTCGATTTGAGGATCAATGCAGAGGAGCTGCGTCCTCAGATGCTTAAAATGTCACGGAAATTGCGTCACCGCGGACCGGACTGGTCGGGAATTTATTGTGGCGAAAAAGCCATTATTGCCCACGAACGTCTTTCGATTGTCGATCCTGAATCGGGCGGGCAGCCTTTGTTCAGTAAAGATCGGAAACTGATACTGGGCGTAAACGGCGAGATTTACAATCACCGCGAGATCAGGAAAAGATACGACGGAAGTTATGAATTTCTGACCGGGTCGGATTGCGAAGTGATCCTGGCTTTGTACCGTGACAAAAAGGAAAAGTTCCTGGATGATATGAATGGTATTTTCGCTTTTGCCCTCTACGATGAGGAAGAAGATGCCTATCTGATTGGCCGCGACCACATCGGTATTATTCCTTTGTACCAGGGCTGGGATAAATACGGCAATTACTATGTGGCTTCGGAACTAAAAGCGCTGGAACGTTATTGTTTCAAGATCGAAGAGTTCCCTCCCGGGCATTATTTCTACAGCAAAGATGGGGAGATGAAACGCTGGTATGTGCGCGACTGGACAGAATACGACAACGTAAAAGAGAATCCGGCGGATGTGGATGAACTTTCGGAAGCGCTCGAAAAAGCGGTGCACCGGCAGTTGATGTCAGATGTTCCTTACGGAGTTCTTTTATCGGGTGGGCTTGATTCGTCGTTCACATCGGCACTGGCCAAGAAATTCTCTTCTACCCGTGTGGAAGAGGACGACCAGAAAGCCGCCTGGTGGCCGCAGTTACACTCATTTGTAATTGGTTTGGAAGGTTCTCCCGACCTGGCAGCTGCCCGAAAGGTGGCCGATCACATCAATACCATTCACCACGAAATTCACTACACTATCCAGGAGGGCCTGGATGCGATCAAAGACGTTATCTATCACATTGAAACATACGATGTAACCACTGTCCGGGCTTCCACGCCCATGTACATGCTGGCGCGGGTGATTAAATCGATGGGGATTAAAATGGTACTGACCGGTGAGGGGGCCGACGAAATTTTTGGCGGTTACCTGTATTTTCACAAAGCGCCCAATGCCCAGGCTTTTCACGAAGAAAGTGTGCGTAAAGTGAGCCGCCTGAACATGTACGACTGTTTGCGGGCCAACAAGTCGCTGGCTGCATGGGGAGTTGAAGGCCGCGTGCCTTTCCTCGACAAGGAATTTGTGGATGTGGCCATGCGTTTTAACCCTGAAGCAAAAATGGCAAAGGATGGAAAAATGGAGAAACACTGTTTGCGCGAAGGGTTTGCGAAGTACCTGCCCGAAGAAGTGGCCAGGCGACAAAAAGAACAATTCTCTGACGGTGTGGGATATGGCTGGATAGATACGCTGAAAAAAATTGCGGCCGAAAAAGTGACCGACGAAATGATGGAGAATGCGAAGTACCGTTTCCCTGTTAATACACCTATGAATAAAGAGGAATACCTGTACCGCGAAATCTACAGCGAGCATTTCCCATCAGATGCGGCAGCCAAATGTGTTCCTTCAGAAGCTTCGATTGCCTGCAGTACTGCGGCAGCGCTCGAGTGGGATGCTTCGTTCAGAAACAACGCCGACCCATCGGGAAGAGCCGTAAATATGGTTCATGCGCAGGGAGCCACTTTTAGCGATGTAAAAAAATGATACGGTAAATAAATATGTGTTAATTCACAGTTTTGGGAGACCATCCGCACTTGGGCGGGTGGTCTTTGTTTTTATTCGTTTAACGGACACACAATGCTACGAAGTTTTTGATCATTTGATGGTTGTAAAACTCAGGGTGAAACTGCGTGGTATAAAGCAATTTCTTTTTGTGTTTCATTACCTGGTTTTTGCAGGTTTCTGCGGTAGCCAGCAATATAAAATCCCGGGGGAGTGTTACCGAGTCGTTGTGCATTTGCTGTACTTCGAAAGTTGGACAAAGGCCGTTAAAAATCGGATCGTTACAAAGTATTTTTACCATGAAATCTCCCGATTCGGGTTCTTTGCTGCGCAAAAGTGCTGAGCCGTATAAATAGCCTATGATGTGGTGGCCGGCGCATATGCCCAATACCGGCTTTTCATAGGTTTTTATCCACTCAAAATAGGGGAGATGATGTTCCACAATGTCATCGCCCTGCGGCGAACCTGTGAGAATAATCCCGTCAAAATCATCCAGTGCGGTGGTTAAGCAATCTTTGTACTCAATAAATTCAGCATGCGCTCCTGTTTCCTTCACCGTTTGTTCTATGGGAGCGGCAAATTCGCGGATACCCGGTTCCGCATTGTTTATAATCAGTATTTGTGTCATATCCGGTTCAGTACCTGGCGGGCTGCCAGTCTTCCTGTTTCAATTATTTCAGCTGCCTTGTAAAAGTCGTACGTTCCGCACGTATCGCGCGAAATTTCTACCAGAATATCCGGGTTGCCGCTTGCAATGCTAAGTTGTGCCAGCCGTAACATGCCGGTGGTAAGTGTATTGTCGATAAGCGATAAAAATCCAAGGCTGTGTT
>JBKDZK010000202.1:0-2346 GCA_047971205.1 Draconibacterium sp. | reverse complement strand
GAACCACGATACTGGATACTTTCAGATCACGGTCCTTTTTGGCTTTGGTCCCAATACAGGTAATAACCAGAAAGCTCAGGCAAACCGCTTTGGCTGGGACCACGGCCGTCAAAAAATCAATGTGCTGCAACTTCTCCCAGACCGGTGCAAATTCAGGAATATACCAGCCCAGATTCAGGAAGTAATCCTCCTGCTAAATGTATAGTGATACAAACAACAGCAGGTAACTAAAAAAACGGAAGCCTTCGTGCAGTCGTTGCAAGTAATTGGACTCGTTCACGGTGATGGAATGTTAGCGTTTCAGAATATTGGGATATTAGAATGTCAGAATGAAAGGGCTTTCAGGATGGCTTTGTTTTTTACCTCCAGCGTCAGTTTCCGCCCCGTGTTTCCCAATGCCTTTTCCAGTAGTTCAATTTTCAGAATTCGCTTATCGGGAACAATGAATTTGGGCAGGACAAAGACTTCCCTGAGTGTGGTTTTTCCCGGAATGCTTTCCCATTTGTACTGCTGATACACGGGTTCCACCGGGTATTCCTGCACATTGGTGGCTTTTACGCGCTTTTTATCGTCAATCCACCAGTTATACGTTTCCACATCCAACGCGATGTTGGTAGTATTGCTTACTTCAAGTTCAAAAAACAGCACTTCTTGTTTGAGACAGATATTTCTTAAGCGGAAAATGATCCCGTCATTCCGGATTACTGAGCTTACCGGTTTTTGAGTGTCGTCGTTTAGTATCTGTCTGCAAAGTTCTTTTAACAGGTATTCAGGTACCGGTCCCACGTTGATGTCCCCGGCTTTCTCCCAGTGAAAGTCTTCCAGTTTGTACGAAATTTTATCTGCATCAGCATACTTTACAAACAGCGAATACGAGCGGTTGGCACTAACAACTGTCAGGGAAGACTCTCCTTCGTAACGATCCAGGGCTTTTACCCTGACCATGTTGGCTTGCTCCGGAACCACTTCGGCGATCAGCTTACCGGGATCGCCGACCTGAACATAGGTGATCTTCTCTTTTGCGATCAGGTGGGTGGTTTTTTTTTGACAGATTTCTATTTGGTTTTGTGCTGAAACCACTGTGGTCAGCGCGATAAGAATGAGTGATAAAACGGATCGGTTCATGGTGTTTTATTTTTGATTGATGATATAAACCCGTGTGTTTTTGGTAACGGTCACTTTTTTCAGGCGTACCCTTTTCAGCATGGTCTGGGCAGCACGGTCGGCAGCCCGTATTCCTGCATAAGTCAGCGGATCAGCTGTCACTCCCATTAGTGAAGAAGTATTGGTGGAGGCGCCCACTTCCTGGTAGACTTTTCGCGCGGCATTATCCGGAACATACAGCCCCTCCATGCCATCCAGATCACAGATACTGAGTTTTACAGGAACGAAATTTTCCTTCACCGGCATTTGCGTAATCTCAATCAGCAGACGTTCGTTTTTGATTTTGCAGATCCCATATACAAAAGTGTTACGCGGTATCTTCTGCCCCCTGATGCGGGTTTCCTCCAGCAACCGAAGCTTTATCCGGTTTCCGGTAAGTACCGTTGTTGTTTCGTAGATCTCGGCCCTGATCACCGGAAGTTCTTCGCTTTCTTCCCGGTTAAATGCGGATGACAGCTCTTTTCCCAGCGTAAAAGCCTTGCTTTGCCGGGCTTCCACAAGATCCAGCTGGTAGCGTGCCTGCCCGAGAGAAGATTCTAGTGAATCGTTTTGACGGTTTAGCCGGATGTTCTGATCCACGATCTGATCCAGCTCTTTGATCCCGGTGTGTAAGACTTGAGCTTGAACTCTTTCGGGTTGTTTTACAGCCTTCTTCACAGGATAAGTGCGATATCCGCCCCTCGTGGATATAATCGGTTCAACAGGCTTTTCTTCCGGATTTAACTCCTTTTGCAGTTGCTTCTCCCGCTTTTGAATATGAGCCAGTATTGCTTTCTGATCAGCATTCTGATCAAGCAGCGTATTGTCCTCTATCGTTGTATCCTGTAAGCTTACGACTTCAGCATGGGCCGTATCATTCACGTCCATCCCGGCAACTTCTGCCAACTGCTGATCATCTTTTTGATAGGCTTCCATCTTATCATAGATTTCGATGGATTTTTCAGCTTCCGGAAGTGCATAGTTCACACCTTCATTTTGTATGTCGCTTTGCTTTTCTCCCTCTTTTTCAATATCCGTTCCCCCTCCCAGCACATAAAAAATCAGGACCACAAAGGGTAACAGAGCCAGGGGAAGGATAAAGAGTGCTTTATTTCTTTTCAGATATTCCTTCATGGATGTGTTGTTTTAATTGGTTTTCAAAAGAGTCCACCGGCATTTCAAAGGCAGACCGGCCATTTTGTA
>JBKDZK010000201.1:0-2735 GCA_047971205.1 Draconibacterium sp. | reverse complement strand
GTAGCTCAGTTGGTTAGAGCGGCGGACTGTTAATCCGTAGGTCGTAGGTTCAAGTCCTACCTGGGGAGCCAGTACAAAAAGACAGAAACTGTCAAATGATGAAAAACCGTGTAAGTCAGATGCTTGCACGGTTTTTTATTTTTCCATGAATGCCATAAGAAGGCCCAAAAATACCACTTTTAGGCAAAAAAAAGATTATATCTGACGAAATGATAATTAATTCAAATGATTCCTTTTTGTCTGATAATGCAATAAATATGCACGTTTTGTCTTATCATTTAGAAAAGAACGATGAGTTAATTCTTCAACCATCGGTTGTCTTTGGAGGTAAGGAGCAAGGATTTTATCCATCCGTTTTTCATTTATCTCGAATCTTCTTGCCAATTCCTGAAAATCGTACAATCCGGGATGATTGCTTTTTTTCATTTCCTCCGATTTGAAACCATCGTTGAATAATCCTCCATCCAAAGCAAAATCTGAATCATCCACGTGGATTCTTGTATTTAGTAGGTCATAGGTCGGACTTAATACATAATCTCCACTGGGCGTTTCTAAAAGTGAAAAGTTTTTCAGGTGTGCATCCCCGTTTGAAAACAGGAAGTTGAAAACAATCAACGAAAACAATTTTTCGATTTCCACTCTCCAGGCGGGAACATATTTCTTTAGTAACTCACCCATCGCCTCATAGCTGTAATCGTATTTGAAGTTGTGTCCTGCATTTTCTTCTGTTTTCCCAGCAAGTGTGGCAAAATCTTCCTTTCCCCATTTCGAGCCATTTTCTTTTACATCAAACCGTTTGGTGATGTATGTAGGTTCTCCGTTGCTGAAAAAAATCAGCGCATTTTCGGCTGTTTGCAAACCATATACCTGTCGGGCAATCTGCATGGTCAGATGTTCGTTTGCCGGAACCTGGTCAACACTTTTTACATCTCTGGGAATAGGCTTCAATATGTAAGTTCCCTGTTCTCCTTCTTCGGTTAGGCGTAATTTATTTTTGTCAAGCAGGAATGATAGTTTTTCCTGCACGCCGGATATGGAAATCCGTTTCCGGTTTTCAATAAATTTTTCAGCATCTTCTTCATTGCTTTGTGGAGGTGCATACGGCAATATGTGGCTTACTTTTCGTCCTTAAAAGACCCGTCTTAAACAGGCTGTACTGTAAGTATCGAACCCTTCTGCTAATGTCCCCGGACAGTATTTTATTCTTGGTAAGCTCATTCTTTAATTTCTGAAATGGTTATTGCTCCAATGGTATCGGTTTTAGCTGTGGCCAGCAACAAACCGAAATAGTCTTTTTCGTCAATCTTTAAATGACGTGTTTGTAATTGCCTGTTCACGCCTTCAGACAGCATATTAAAAAAGAAGGGGAACAAATATTCTGATTTATAAACTTGTTGACTTTTGGGCATGGTAAGGCTAATCGGAGGGAGCTCTCCGTTGGTAAACCAACTATCATCGTACCTGAACTCGTAATTGTTGGTTGAAAATTGGGTGAGTACCCCAACAAGTTCACCATTTCTATAAACATTCGCTTTTCGCATCGCTTACAGTTTTGGTTGTTTTACTTCAAGTTTTAATTCCATCCCCAGAGTATCAGCAATTTTATTCAGTATCTCGACCGTTGGATTTGCTTGCCCACGTTCAATTTTATATAGAGTATTTATGCTGATTCCCGCCATTTCGGCCAGGTCAGGCTGGGTAATCCGAAGTTCCTTTCTTCTTTCTTTTATTTGCACTCCTATTTCTGAAGTTGTCATTATAATGTGATTTTGAGATAAAATTAATTGTTTCGACAGATAAAAGCAAGTAAAATCATGTTTAAATGTGATTTTGAAGTAACCCCATGAGGTATTGTCAATGTAATTATTGAAGATCATATTATAATGTGAGTTACTGTCGTTTTAAGAAGAAAAATTAATTAGAAATTAGAAACAAACGCCATACCCATCCTTTCAACGCCAAACGCTACCACCTGTCCTGATATTATTTATTGCCAATTTTGAGAATTTTTGACGGCCGGTGAGAATTTTCGCTATTGTCAGGACAACTCGAAAGGGAATACCATTGGGAAAACGTCGCCACGGTAGTCAACGCTGCGCAAGTAGATCCAGGCCGGCTCGAACATGGCGAATAGAGCTCTGTATTTGGCCTCGAACAAGGGGAAATCTCCGACACCTATCCCCGCTGCTACTGTTACCGTCGCACTTTTTATATAAGTGTCAATTAGCGACGAAAGTTGCTCTGCAAAGTAGTCGTCTGCGTTTTCTTCTTTCGTCCGCATTTCGGTTAACAAGGCTTTTATTCCTGATTTTAAAGTTGATTTTATCAGTGCCATGATCAGTCATTTAAAAGGTTATTTACTTTTTGTTCCAGTGCAGTTACTTTTTGTATAGTTGGTGGCAGCGGTGTCCCGGACGGGCCGACTGCCGTTGAAACTGCCAACGTTTTAATCGCCATTAAAAGATCATTTAATCAGTTGTTGAAATTCGACCAGCACCGAGCAGGCCGCCGTGTCCACACTTTTTACTGTTCCTATTTCAATCATTTTTGCAAGGTTATTTTGGTTATATAGCCCGAGCTTTTGTCTATCGAATGTGTGGCCTCAGTCTTTTTTGCGAACGTCCGTGTTGGTAATCGAAGTATACCATTTTCTCCGGCGGGGAATGGTAAATCCAGTGATACCCTTTGTGTGTTTTTCCCTTTTTTGTTTTGTCCAGCACCCTGATGGGCGTTTC
>JBKDZK010000200.1:0-6910 GCA_047971205.1 Draconibacterium sp. | reverse complement strand
TTGAAGTTGACTATCCCCGTGGCAGAGCCAAGGAGTATTACGCCAACTTCATTTCAGCTAAATCGCTAAAATCGAATTTTCTTTATTTCACCCCTCTGTCAGCCATAGAGGCTGACATCTCCCCTCAATGAGGGAGAAAAAGCGGAACCCCATGGCATAGCCAAGGGGAATTATTAGATTAAACGGATATACGAATATTTTTTCAAGCATTTACAATAACAGAACATTAACTCAAACAATTTTTACCAGCACCTGTTAAGTTCTGTTGAGGTTTTTAAGGAGCTTTGTTGAAAATAACGAGCATATGGCTTTAATTCTGAATCAGAAAGAAGGAATGGAATACCGGCGTTTCGGCAAGACAGAGAAACACCTGATGACAAAAGGAAACCCACTAACGGCCAGCGATACCAGAAAGCAGATTGAAACCCCTTTAAAAGATATGCAAAATGATTATCTTGATTTTTGAGCAGAAAAGCCATTGGTTTCCGGGTGTTTTTCCCACCCTTGAGAATATTGCTAAAATTGACTGTACCAAAGTTCCTTCCAACCTTCCGTTAAAAGAGATGCTGGCCGAGACACACCGCGCCTTGTATATCCCGGACTTTAAGTTAGCAGGCAATTAACATTATTCAACAATTGGGCAGGAAGTTCGTTTTTAAATAAATTCTACATTTGTGCCATGTTATATCATAAAACATTCCGGCATAAGTCTTCGCAAACGTGGGTAGTTTTCATTCACGGAGCGGGAGGAAGTAACGTAGTGTGGTTTAGACAGCTGCGTGAATTCAAGAAGCACTTTAATGTGTTGTTGGTTGATTTGCGCGGCCACGGAAAATCAAAAAAAGAATATACACAGGAAGAGATTTACAAATTCGACGAGATTGCACTGGACGTGATCAAAACCATGGATCACCTGCAGGTTAAAAAAGCACATCTTGTTGGTATTTCGCTGGGTTGCATTGTCATCCGTGCCATGGATAAGCTGGCTCCCGGGCGCGCCGAATCGATTATTTTAGGCGGTGCGGTTATTCAGTTTAATTCGCGTATTAAGGTATTGCTGAACGTGGCTAAATTGCTGAATTCGATCATTCCGTACATGTGGCTGTATAGAATCAATGCCTGGATTCTGATTCCTTATAAAAAGGACATTGAATCGAGAAAATTATTTATAAAAGAGGCGGTTCGTTTGGGTGAAAAAGAATTCAGAAAGTGGCTGCGAATGTCATCTGAGATCAAGTTGAATTTGCAGGAATTCCTCATGAAGGAAGCATCAGCCCCGGTTCTTTATATCATGGGCGACCGCGACCATATGTTCCTGCCAATGGTTTCGAACCTGGTAAAACAACATTTTAATTCGCGGCTCGAAGTGATCAGCAACAGCGGGCATGTTTGCAACATCGATCAGCCCGACGTTTTCAACGAACATTCAATCCGCTTTATCAAAAGCATTTCAGGATAAACAAAAAATCCCTCCGGATTAACCGAAGGGATTTTTTGTATTTGCTTGTTATCCAAATTAAGCTGTTTTACTGTCGGACGCACAACCATCGCGGTATTCGGCAATGATCTTTTTAACATCCGTCGGCGCAACGCGGCCATACACTTTTTCGCCAACGGTCACTACCGGAGCCAGTCCGCAGGCCCCAACACAACGCAGGCAATTGATCGAAAACATTCCATCCTCTGTCGATTCACCCACTTCCACCTTTAACTGGCGTTTGAATTCGCTCAGCACCTGCTCGGCACCACGCACATAACACGCTGTACCCATGCAAATGGAAATCGGGTGTTCGCCCTGTGGAATCATGGTAAAGAAGCTGTAAAAAGTAATTACCCCGTATACTTTTGCCACAGAAGCTTTCAGTTCTTTGGCAATCACTTCCTGTACTTCGGCCGGCAAATAACCCAGTTCTCCCTGTACCTTGTGTAAAACATTGATCAATTCACTTTCCTTGTTCCCAAACTCAGCACAAATCGTTTTGATGAGTTCAATGGTATGTTCTGCTAATTTTATTTTTGGCATCGCTTTTTTGATTTAATTTTAAGTAAATCAGTAATTTGCTATTCTTTTCCGAACAGTCATCAGTCAGTTGTCACTGGTCATCTGTTTTTCCGATCGATTTGATGTAGTTATTGTGTCGCTTCCCAAGTTCATCCAGCTTTAAAATCAAATGAAGATGGGTTTCATTATCGATCAGATTTCTGTTTTTAGCTTTTTGCAACCAAGTCCGTGTTTCACTTTGTGATCCTCTTGAATAATATTGAAACTGCTTGTTTTCTTTGTAAAAGTACCTTCCATATCCTTCCGAAATATTTGAAGCCATTGAATCAGCAGCTTCAATTAACTGCTTACCAGTTGTCCATTTGTGGAAGCTCTCCCATTGATCTACAATAGCAAAAACTTCTTCTCCTATTTCCATTGCCAACTGATATACAACTAAATCTTCTAGTCTCATGATTACTTCTTTTTGAATTACAAGTGACCAATAACCATTGACCAATGACCAATGACTCTTATGTCCTGTCAAAGTATTCTGTATGCAATAAATGATGTGCTTTTTCACTCATCGGTTTGCCCAGGAACTCTTCGTAAAGCTTCACGATGTATGGATTCTCGTGCGACTTGCGGATGACTTTGTTCCGGTCTTCGGTGTAAAGAGCCATCTGGCGTTTTTTCAACACATCGGCATTTCCGTGGTGGTAGGGCTGACCGCCGCCACCAATACATCCACCGGGGCAACTCATAATTTCAATGGCGTGAAACTCACTTTTCCCTGCCTGAATATCTTCCAGCAGTTTGCGTGCATTTCCCAATCCGTGCGCAATACCAATTTTGATGGGTAAACCGTTAAAGTCGATCGTAGCTTCGCGAATACCTTCCATACCGCGTAACTCGTCAAAATCGAGGCGCGGAAGTTCTTTTTGGGTATGCACCTCGTAAGCTGTACGAACTGCTGCTTCAATCACACCTCCGGTAGTACCAAAAATAACACCTGCACCGCTCGATTCGCCCAGCGGATGATCGAAGTCCTCGTTTGGCAAGGCTTTAAAATCGATGCTCGATAATTTGATCAAAGCTCCCAATTCCCGGGTTGTGATGGCATAATCCACATCCGGATTATCATTGGTTTTGAATTCGTCGCGACCGCATTCGTACTTTTTAGCTACGCACGGCATAATGGAAACCACCACCAAATCTTCGCGTTTAACACCCAGTTTATCGGCCAAATACGTTTTGGCAATGGCACCAAACATTTGCTGCGGCGAGCGGGCGGTAGAAGGAATGTCCTTCATTTCGGGGAACTGATGTTCAAAGAATTTCACCCATGCCGGGCAGCACGAAGTCAGGATGGGCAATTTTACGTCTTTATCTCCGTCAAGGTGTTTTTGAAGTCTGTTCAGCAATTCAGTGCCTTCTTCCATAATGGTAAGGTCGGCTGCAAAGTCGGTATCAAAAACATAATCAAAACCAAGTCGTTTCAGGGCGGCCACCAGTTTCCCGGTTACCAGTGTTCCGGCTTCCATTCCAAACTCCTCGCCCAGTGCAGCACGTACCGCCGGAGCTGTTTGCACAATCACGGTTTTGGTGGGATCAGAAAGTGCGCGAATCACCTTTCCGGTTTCGTCTACTTCGGTGAGCGCGCCGGTCGGACAAACCGCCACACACTGTCCGCAGTAGGTACAAACCGAGTGATCGAGATTCATCTCAAATGCCGGCGAAACTACCGACTGAAAACCGCGATTGATCGCAGAAAGAACACCTACGGTCTGCACGTCGTTACACATGGTTTCGCAACGGCGGCACATAATACATTTATCCACTTCGCGAATAATCGCCGGAGAAGTGTCTTCGCGGTAGGTCGACTGTTCGCCTTTGTAATGAATTTCGCGAATACCAAGGCGGTGCGCCATGTCCTGCAGGTCGCAGTTTCCCGATTTGGCACAAACCAGGCAATCAAACGGGTGATCGGAAAGAATGAGCTCCATAACCGTGCGGCGTGCATTGATCACGCGCATCGAGTGGGTATTCACTTCCATTCCGTCGTTTGCCTCGGTGCAACAGGCCGGCGCCAGGTTCCGACGACCGTTTACCTCTACCACACAAATACGGCAGCCTCCGGGTTTATTCTCAATATTCAGATCTTTCAGTTTCATATGGCAAAGCGTAGGGATATCGATGCCGATGCCCGACGCCGCCTCCAGAATAGTGATGCCTTTTTTCACCACCACGGGTTTATGATCGATTGTAAGATTGATTGTATCCATATTGTTTAGTTCCTGATTAAGTTAGAATGACTGCGTTAAACTTGCACTTTTCGTAACAAACACCACATTTGATACACAGCGACTGATCGATGTAATGCGGCTGACGGCGCTCGCCGGTAATCGCACCTACCGGGCAGTTACGGAAACACAGCGTACAACCCGTACACATTTCTTCCAGAATATCGTAACGCAACAACGACTTACACTGGCCTGCCGGACACTTACCGTCCACCACGTGCGCCAGGTATTCATTTTCAAAATTGCTGATGGTGGAAAGAACCGGGTTGGGCGATGTTTGCCCCAAGCCACACAAAGCAGTGTCTTTGATTACAAAACTTAGTTCTTTCAGTCTTTCGATGTCCTCGGCCTCGCCTTTTCCCTGGGTGATTTTGTCCAGGATTTCGTACACACGCTTGTTCCCGACACGGCAGGGCGTACATTTTCCGCAGGATTCTTCCAACGTGAAATCGAGGTAGAACTTGGCAATGGAAACCATGCAATCGTCTTCATCCATCACAATCATACCACCCGATCCCATCATCGATCCAACAGCCAGCAGGTTGTCGTAATCAATCGGAATATCCAGGTGTTCTTTTGTCAGGCACCCACCTGACGGGCCACCGGTTTGAACGGCTTTGAATTCTTTTCTATCTTTTATTCCGCCGCCAATGTCGTAAATAACTTCGCGAAGCGTTGTTCCCATCGGAACTTCGATCAGCCCCACGTTGTTGATTTTACCTGCCAGTGCAAAAACCTTTGTTCCTTTTGATTTTTCGGTACCAATGCGACTAAACCAGGCTGCTCCCTTGTTAATGATAACCGGGATGTTGGCCAGCGTTTCCACGTTGTTAACGTTGGTAGGTTTCCCCATATAGCCTGACACCGACGGAAAGGGCGGTTTAAAAGTAGGTTCACCACGCAGTCCTTCCATCGAATGGATCAGCGCCGTTTCCTCGCCGCAAACAAAAGCTCCGGCTCCGTAACGCAATTCAATCCTGAAATTAAATCCGGTTCCCAGGATATCGTCTCCCAACAGGCCATATTCTTCTGCCTGTCTGATCGCCACTTTCAAACGTTGAATGGCCAGCGGATATTCGGCCCGGATATACACCAGCCCGGTATCGGCACCAATGCAATAGCCACAAATGGCCATGGCTTCAATCACCGAATGCGGGTCACCTTCCAAAATCGAGCGGTCCATAAAAGCGCCGGGGTCTCCCTCATCGGCATTACAAACCACGTATTTCTGATCGTTCTCAACGTTTCGGGTAATTTCCCATTTCAAACCGGTAGGAAAACCACCGCCCCCGCGTCCGCGAAGTCCGGAGTCCTTCACCTCTTTTATTGCTTCCCCGGGTGTCATCGCGGTCAGGCATTTTCCCAAGGCCTGGTAGCCATCGCGGGCAATGCACTCGTCGATGTTCTCCGGGTTGATAAAACCACAGTTCCGCAAGGCAACACGGATCTGCTTTTTGTAGAAATCCATGCCTTTCGAATCGCTGACGTGTTTTTCTGATTTAGGATCGGTGTACAGCAAACGCGGAACAGGGCGTCCTTTTACCACGTGCTCCTTAATGATCTCTTCCGCATCCGAAGGTTTTACCTGGACATAGAAAGTATTATCGGGCAGCACTTTTACGATCGGGCCCTTTTCGCAAAAACCAAAGCAACCGGTCATCACCACCTGCACATCGTCTTCCAGCCCGTGCTCCTCAATAAATTGGTTTAATCTGTTCTTTATCTCATCGCTTTCCGAGGCCTTACATCCAGTACCGCCACAGATCAGCAAATGCATTTTGTAATCGGTCATAGTTAGATTGTATAGTTTTAATCGTCAATGGTTTTAAAATTTACCGGGATAATACCGTCGATCAGTTCACCTCGTTTGATGTAACTATTGATGATTTCGTGCACTTTTTCCTTGTCCACGTGGCCAAACACCACCGGATCTTTTTTCGGAAGCGTTACTTCAACCGTAGGTTCTGCGTAACAATAGCCCATACAGCCGGTTTGTGTAACAACGGCATCAATGGCTTCCTGTTCCAGTTCTTCAATAAAAAACTTCATCGTTTCTTTTGCTCCGGAAGCAATGCCACATGTTGCCATTCCTACCTTCACCTGCACCACCTGCTCGGGGTGATTACTGGTTTCCCGAAGTTTTATTTTTGTCTGCACCTCTTCTTTCATTTTTCGGAGGTCGGCCAGTGATTTGATTTTTCCCATATTGATTTTTTTTAATTTGTGTTCTGTTATCTTGCCTCAATATCGCTGAGGTTGGTTTTTATATATTCAATTACTCCTTCCCGTATTTCCTTTTGTTGAAAAGAAACATCTCCCACAATTTCTTTTAGTTCATTAAAACTGAAACTGAATGCGCCTTTTTCAGTCTGATGTGAGTAAATCAGCTCTCCTTTGTCATAACTCAGAACCATCAGGTACAAGGTATTCCAGATATCTCCCAGCGGCGGTCTGTCGAAGTTCGACAGCTGAAAAACAGCCTCCAGTCTGGTTCCTTTTCCCGGCTGCGATTCCAGTTTGAAAGAACCTCCGGCAGCTTCGGCATTTTGTTTCAGTAAAGGCAAGCCGAGACCCACCTTTCGGGTTTTCCGCGATGTAAAGAACGGATCGGTTGCACGGCCGAGCG
>JBKDZK010000199.1:0-2348 GCA_047971205.1 Draconibacterium sp. | reverse complement strand
GAACCTGAAACACTTTGCCTACGAAACCGATGGGATTATCAACGGAGCGATGCTTTACGATGCGGAGCGGATGCAACCGCTGTACCGGCTTTCCATTGGCAATCCGGGAAGTTCGTTTGCTATTGAAGTGGCCCGGAGAATTGGCTTACCGGAAGATATTATTGTAGATTCGTCGGCCAAAATTGGGGACGATTTTATCAACATGGATAATTTCTTGCAGTCGATTGCCCGCGATAAGCTTTATTGGGAAGCTAGGCGAAAAGAGGTAATACAGCAGGCGGACAATCCGGTTGTTGTATCAGAAGGCAATCCTGTTCAAATAACTAAAGCGGCAGAAAATAAGCCGCCAATAATCAATGCTGTAATTGAGACGGGCGATACCGTTTGCCTGGAAGGCCAAACCGCACCGGGCATTGTTCTGGAGATGAAAGGGAAGAAGGTAACGGTAGTGTTTGGCAGCCTGAAAAGTACTGTTGCTTTGGAGCGACTGAACCTTGTCAGAAAAAAGGGCCACTAGATACAACGGAAGAACGAGCTGTCCATTAAGATATGCTCGTTCTTTTTTATTTCCGAATTTATCGTTGCTGTGCTTCTGTACATCACAGGGAAGCAGTCTCCTGAATTTTGCGGATACTATTGACGATCTTTTAAACTTTCCTGTGTTTTTCCTGTTAATTTTGGAAACAAATAATCAGCTATACTGTCATGTTAATAGTAATATCTCCGGCCAAATCGCTGGACTTTGAAACAGCCCCTACAACTACTACTTTTACCCGGCCCGACATGCTGGACGAATCGGAAAAGCTAATGAGCCGGTTACGCAAGATGAAACCCAAACAACTTTCAGAGTTGATGGGGATTTCGGCTGCCCTGGGGCAACTGAACTACGAGCGTAACCAAACCTGGCAACCGCCTTTTACACCCGAAAATGCCAAACAGGCGGTGCTGGCTTTTAACGGTGATGTATACCAGGGACTGGATGCGCCTTCGCTTACCGAGGATCAGTTAATGTTGCTGCAAAACAAGTTGCGCATTCTTTCCGGATTGTACGGAGTGTTGCGCCCGCTCGACCTGATTCAGCCTTATCGTCTGGAAATGGGCACCAAGCTGAAATACCTGCGTTCGGATGATTTGTATGCGTTCTGGAAAAGTAAGATAACGCCCAAAATAAAGGAAGCGATTGCGGAATCGGGCAGCCAGGTACTGATCAACCTGGCGTCGAACGAGTACTACAAAAGCATCGACCCAAAAAAAATGGGAGCCGAGATCGTTACGCCGGAGTTTAAAGATATGAAGAACGGAGAGTACAAAATGATCTCCTTTTTTGCGAAGAAAGCCCGGGGTTTAATGACGCGTTTTATCATTGAAAACAAGGTTGAAAAAGTGGAGGACTTACAGGCTTTTGATTCGGAAGGCTATGTTTTTAATCCGCGTTTGTCAAAGCCCGGAAAACCTGTGTTTACGCGCGGGTAATCAGGTATTTCAACGAATAAAATAATGATGATTCAGGCGATCAACAGAAATGAAAGTTCGTAATTTTAAGGCTCGTTTACCTAAAAAAGCTAGAGAATAAGAAATAAATAATGAGGAATAACGAATAAAAGAGGGTCGGAAACTGAATGATTTGAGCCAATATTTTCTGATTTCTTATTCTTTATTCCATGTTTCTTATTGAAGTTGTCAAAAGTTAAATTAAAAGAAATAGCTAAATGCTAGTAAAAAGAATCTTCCAGACTCTCCCTCTTCTCCCTCTCTACGGGTAGAGAGGGACGATTGTGACGTAGTCGCAATCAGGGTGAGTGGATATGAGAAAAACGTTACTCTTTCTTTTTATTTATTAAGCACAGTATTTCAGACGATTATACGAATTTTTATTCTTTAACTTTAAACAAGTTCATTACGAATCTTTCCTATTTTCTTTAAATCCCAGAAAGAAGATGTTTATAGAGGGGGGGCTTGCAGGGAAGGACAAGAGGATGGGTATAAACAAAACTTAAACCGATAGATATTAAGATACGAAAGCCGGAAGTTTTCAAAACCTCCGGCTTTTTATTGTATTAGAATAATCCTTCTGTTTTAGAACGGCAAATCACCTGCTGCATCGTCTCCCGGCTCCGGCGGGATATCTTGCATTCTGAACTCCGGTGGTGGTTCGGGGAAGTTCTGATCGTCGGTTGCACGGTCGATCTTCCAGGCATGTACATTGGTAAACCAGCGCCCGTTAAATTCGCGCGATTCAACGTTAAAGGAAACCTCCACACTTTCGCCTGCATTCAATCCGTTCAAAAGGTCCGCTTTTTCACCAAACAGCGTGAAACACACTTTACGGGGATACTGCTCTTCTGTTT
>JBKDZK010000198.1:0-2112 GCA_047971205.1 Draconibacterium sp. | reverse complement strand
GAATGGATATCATTAAGACTAAATGAGCAAAACTCTCGCTAACCCTGCTGCCGGGGCGCTGACCCGGTTGGCGGCCCCCGGCAGGCAAGCTGTGCCCACCGTTTGTTAGCAAATGCCCATTATAATATATCCGATTTTTGGGCAAAAGGTAACCCCAGAAAACGGATAAATGTTTTGTGTTGTACAACATGTTTTTTTATTTGCCCCCCGCAAATAGTTGTACATGAGCAGGTTGTCTCTCTCTCTCTTTATCATTGCGGGCATTTTGCCAAGTGGTTTTTGTTTTGTAGCTTAGCTGGTATAAAACCAGGGAGCTATGTACGCAATGCCCCAAAATATTATGTTTGTGGTAGGCAACCCCGAAAGCAGTTTTGCTTTTGAAACAAATGACAGCGTTTCTAAAATCAAATATTCGTTAGCAGAACTATATGAGAAAATCAAAGACTCATTATGAAAACAAAAATTGCAATTTTATTGTTAACAGGTTGCTTTTCAACAGTGTTTGGTCAAGTTAAAGAAAAGGAAATTTTTTTAAAAGACTCTAAAGGAATCCCTCAATTGGTTAAATTATCCGAGACAAAAGTATCCGATAATATTGCAAGTATCCGAGACTTAATTAGCAAACAATACAAGACAAACTCCGATAATCAATTTTTGCGAAAAGAATCTCCTAAAATTGAAAACAACTTTCAAAACGAAAAACTTCAACAGTATTATAAAGGGATAAAAGTTGAGTTTGGACAATTAAATGTTGTTTCAAAAGACAGAAATTTAAAATCAATAAATGGGAATATAATCCCAATCAGTAATTTAGACATAAATCCAACCCTTTCAGAAGAGCAAGCCCTTCAATTTGCTCTTAACCATATCAGTGCAAATGAATATGCTTGGCAAAACCCCGATAAAGAAGGTATAATCAAAGGGTTAAAAAAATCGCAAAACGCAACCTATTTCCCACATGGAGAATTGGTAATAATAGAGAAGGATAGATATTCTGATTCGCCGATACCAACTTTAGCTTATAAGTTTGACATTTATGCTCTTCGGCCTATGAGCAGAAAAAATTATTATGTAAATGCCGAAAATGGCAAGATTATACTTGAAGATGCAATAATTAAACATATTCGGGGAACTGCTTACACAATATATTCAGGACAAAGAGCAATAGAAACCCAGCAAAGCGGAAGCTCTTTTAGGTTAAGAGACTATTCAAGAGGTAATGGGGTAGAAACGTACAATCTGAACACTGGCTCGAGCTATACAACGGCTGCTGATTTTACAGACAATGATAATATTTGGACAACTGCTGAATTTCACAACTCAAACAAAGACGCTACAGCATTAGATGCCCATTGGGGGGCAATGATGACCTATGATTACTTCTCTCAAACGCACAGCAGGAACAGTATCGACAACAATGGGTATCAGCTTAAAAATTATGTAAATACTGATTTAACAGGTTTTGGATTTGAAAATAGTGACAATGCTTTTTGGGACGGTAATGTAATGACGTATGGAATGGGGACTTCTTTAGGCTCATTAGTATCATTAGACATCATTGCACATGAAATTGGACATGGTTTAGACGAACATACTTCCGACTTGATTTACGAAAGGGAATCAGGTGCTATTGATGAAGGGTTGAGCGATATTTGGGGCTCAATGGTTGAGTTTTTTGCCGCACCCGGAAAACAAACCTACAATGTCGGGGAATGTGATAATTTTATTTTTGATGGAACCACTATCTCGATGCCCCCGGATTGCGGCGGAAGCCCCAGCCCCGAGACACTGGCATCGGGCAGTAGTGTCCCTGCAATAAGCAAAGTCTTTGTTTATGATACTTTAGGTAGGCTCATAAACATTTACCCAGGTAACGACGACATAAATTTGGGGAAACTGAATTCCGGAGCCTACATCGTTAAAGTTCAATTAAGTTCAGGTAAAATAATAACAAAAAAAATAGAAAAATGAAAAAGGAAATAGTTTTTGTTTTTGCTTTGACAATATACTACTGTAACAATAAAGACGATGAGTCAAAAGAAATCCCTGAAAGCTTACAACAAATTATAACCTATATCATGGACATGGAAATACAATCACCAAAAGCAAATA
>JBKDZK010000197.1:0-3413 GCA_047971205.1 Draconibacterium sp. | reverse complement strand
GCCCTCGCTTCATACCGGTACAACGATATATAATACCTCGATCTGACAGCACGCAATGATTGGTCAATTACTTTACCGGAGTCACTTCGTTCTTATTTTTATCCTTCGGCATCTTTGAGCTGGCTTTTAAACAATACTTTTGAATTGCCTGAAACTATTAGTTTATTGAAGCTTAGAGGGGGATGGGCTAAAGTAGGTAACGATACTGATCCATACAGGCTTGAACCTTCACTTTCTACAGGTACCTGGAATTCGCTGACAACAGAATCAGTATCCGGAACATTATTAAACCCGAACCTGAAGCCAGAAGAAGCTACTTCAATTGAAGGTGGTATCGATTTAAATATGTACAAAAATCGTTTAAGGTTTAGTGGAACTTATTATACGGTGGACAATGTGAACCAGATTTTCTCTGTTCCGCTACCTCGTTCATCAGGTTATAGCAGCCAGTTGATTAACGCAGGTTTAATACAAAGCAATGGTTGGGAGTTTACAGTCGGAGGTACACCAATTAGTAATCCAAACGGATTGACATGGGATGTTAACCTGAACTTCACTAAAAACTCTACCACTGTGGAAGAACTTACTGATGATCTTGAATTTATTCAGCTTTGGAGCGATAATGCAGGAGCATTTTCATTTATCGGGGATAAAATCGGAGATATCTACAGCTATGGAATTGCGTCAGTACAAGATCCAAATTCTGAATACTATGGATGGCCAATAATAGAAGGTACTGAATGGAGCCAGTTAAGAGATACCAAGGATTGGGAGAAAGTAGGTAATTTTAATCCCGACTTTATGTTAGGTATGCAAACAAGCCTGTCTTATGGAAAGTGGACTGTTAGTGCCAGTATTGATTGGAGGCAAGGTGGTGAGTTTGTATCCTATACTTACCGCTACGGAGAGTCTGATTGGAAATCTCAGAGACAGCTTGATCAGCTTATTCCTGGCGGATTATATTCAGAGTCTGAATTAATTGCGTTATTAAAGTCTGATCCGGACAGATATATTATCCCGGGGCGGGGATATTTTCCCCGGGTAGGTGGGCATACCCAGGAAACTGGCGGTATGTTACTGTCTGACGGAAAATATGATGGAGCATTTATTCCAGGTGTCGTTCAAACAGCCGGTCAGGATACTCCGAATGATTTCAGCGACGATGTTTACACGGAACATTTGGGAGGGCCTGGAACTCAAATCATTCCAATTGTAGAGACGTATCCGTGGAATTACAATAAGAATGTTACGTTTGATGCATCCTTTATTAAATTACGTGAACTTTCAGTATCGTACAGACTTCCCGATATTAAAGGGATTAAAAATGCGACAATTGCAGTTTATACTCGTAACTTAATGTTATGGACTGCCGCTGATATCGGAATTGATCCGGAACGGGCATTCCAAGCCAATAGTGGATCTCAGGGAAACACTGTAAGCCAATTTAAACAAGGTTATGAGAGACAAAATGTAATGCCTTGGTCAGCTTCAGGAGGTGTTAAATTGAACTTTAATTTTTAATGTTACTCTTAAAGATGTTTAAAATGAATCATATAAAATTAAGAATAGGGATTTTGATGATGTTGCTTCTTGGCGTTTTTACGTCGTGTGAAGACTTAACTGAAATAAATAAAAATCCAAATGCAATTAATGCAGAAGATGGTAATGTAAATTTACTGATGCCATCAGTACTGGGACCCGCGGCTACAAGATATCTGAATCTTGGATTTGTAAATATGGCCGGTGCCATGCAATTTATTCAGCTGTCTGGTTGGGCAGGAGGAGCTAATTATTTCGAGTGGGATAATGAAGGCTGGGAAGGTTATTATGATATTCTTAGAACAAATGAGCTGTTGATCGAGAATGCAAGAAAAAATGAACTTCCGTTTCATGAGGGAGTTGGGCTAACCATGCGGGCATTCCTTTTTGGTCAGATCGCTGATTATTGGGGAGATGCCCCCTATTCAAAAGCACTTCAAGGAAACACGGGGGATATGGAATTCTTATATCCAGCTTACGATTCTCAGGAAACCATTTATCAGGGAGTAATAAGCGATTTAAAGGCTGCGGCTATCTTGTTTGGAACGGGAGATGATACTTCTGTTGATGGTGATGTTGATTTGTATTTTTCGGGAGATATGGAAGCATGGGAACGATTTGCTAATTCGTTGTTGATCCGTTACTACGTGAGAATCTCTGAAAAGAGTAGTGAAGCAAAGGCGGCTGTCGAGTCGATCGTTGCTGGTGGAAAATACATAAGCTCCTCTTCTGAAGATGCAACGTTAGATTATACAGGCGGCTCGAATGATCAGTGGCCGTTGGTATATGACAACGAAACAAGCTCTACCCGTTATTTAGCGTGTGCTACCATTATCGATCAGTTAAATACAACAAACGACCCCAGGATTAATGTTTGGTTTGCACCTGTAGCAATCCGTTGGGTCGCAGATTCAAACATATCAGGTGAATCCAGTTACATGTTGGCAGATGGGGTGCAACAGGATATTATGCCCGACTGGATTGATTATCAAGGCTCAGATGCTGACTTTACTCGTTTGTACAACCCAAATGATATAAGCCGTATTGAAGACGAATTCGTAGGTGTTCCCGCTGGATTATTACAAAGTGATATTCATACGTACAATGGATGCCCAAACGGAGCACAAGGACGTTGGAATCAGCACGTATCCATGTTAAGACCTATGTTTATGGACGGAACCCCTTCTCCGGGTGATTTGTTGCAAGCCAGGCTTGTTTCGGCGGCTGAAATGCATTTTACTTTGGCCGAACTTGCGTTGAAAGGTTGGAGTGTGGGAAATGCCGAAACACATTACAATATGGGGGTTAAATCATCTCTGGAAACCTGGGGAGTAGCCGATGAATACAATTCATTTATAAATGAAGTTCAGTTTAATGGTACTGTTGAACAAGTCCTGACTCAGAAGTGGGTAGCAAGTTTTTGTAATTCTACAGAGGTCTGGAATGATTATCGTCGTACAGGATTACCTGAATTTACATTATCGGATGTTGTAGCCAGAGCTCCATACCCAGCTTTACGATTCAGTTACGGAAACGATGAGCTAAACAACAATACAGCGAATGTAAACGAAGCTATTGGTGGCCTTGAAACTACCGAATATTCAGGTGCTATTGGGAAAAATAGTGTGTATTCTAAAAATTGGTTGTATCAGAGTACTAATAAACCGTATTAGGAGCAGTGTTTTCACATAAATTTAGATTTTGATCAAACAGTAGAAATAGGCAGAAAAGTCTGCCTATTTCCTTTCATTTAATTTTTTAGTGGATATGAAGACATTTTTAACCGTAGTTTATTGTTTGTTTCTGCTGGGAATGCCGGGGAAGTGCTTTAGCCAGCCGGATAATGCGGGAAACCAACCCGAACATATTATTAT
>JBKDZK010000196.1:0-1705 GCA_047971205.1 Draconibacterium sp. | reverse complement strand
TGGATGAGTATAATGAAGTATCTTCCTGGAAATAATTACAACAAAGAATAGAGAACAAACGTCAGAGAATTATTCTATTTCGTTGGAAAGTGATTGCTGTTATTTTTCTGATTTTGGGAATAGGAGGAGTGACATTAAACTATATAGGATCCTCAGTAAAAGAAATAGTACCACAAACTTTTTTAACTACCATTCAAACGAAACGAGGAGAGTCTACCACTGTTATTCTACCTGATAGTTCTGTGGTTCATCTAAATTCAGCAACATCGCTTACTTATTCCAGTAATTTCTTCGCAACTAACCGAACGGTATATTTAAAAGGTGAAGCCTATTTCGAGGTGACGAAAAGTACAACTCATCCTTTTGAAGTTTCATGCGAATCGGTGAAGGTAAAAGTGTATGGTACTTCTTTTAATGTTAATACGTATTCTTCAGAGAACAGTCTTTATGTCGTTCTGGAAGAGGGAAGTGTGGAGCTTTCGAATAACACCAATCGCTTTGAAAATGTAATGTTGGTTCCCGGCGAAAAAGCCAGTTTTGATAAGTCAAATAACGTTTTACGAATTAGCAAAGTTGATACTTATAAGTACACGGCCTGGCGAGAAGGACTGCTGATTTTCGAAGACGATTCGATGGATTCAGTATTTAAGAAACTTGAAAGCTGGTACGATGTAGACATAGAAATAACAGACAAAAAAATAAACGATTTTGTATTTAATGCCACAATTATGGATGAGAGTCTCGAAGACATCTTTGACCTGATTCAGTTCTCTTGTGGAATAGAATACAACATTATCTACAGCAAAAATCCAAAAATAATTTCGAAAGTAATTGTCTCATTAAACTAAAAAACATATGCCTATGTAACAAAAGAACTAAGCTAACTTATGAAAAGAAAAAGGAGATGCTACCAACATCCCCTTCATGTCTTATACCTCAACGTTTGCGACCCTGAGGTAATGTAATGTTTGAATACTAAATCCAAAACAAAACAAATTTATGAAAAAAAAACGTTTATCTGCGGTTTCCGTATTGGGTACAATATGGGAATCCAAATTATTCAGGATTATGAAAACAACCGTATTTATTTTACTCGTTTTCGTTTATAACTCCTTCGCAATTAGCTCTTACTCTCAAACAACCAAGCTAAATATTGATTTAAAAGATGTTGCAGTTAAAGATGTACTCGACAACATAGAAGGTCAATCGGAATTTTACTTCATGTATGAAGCGAGTAAGGTTGATGTCAATCGAAAGGTAAGTATCTCTGTAGAAGGTAAAGTGATTAATGAAATTCTCGATGAGCTGTTCGAGGATGCCAATGTGAGTTATAGAATAAATAACCGGCAGATTGCTTTACGGGCCGACGAGGTTACAGCGAGTGGTGATCAGCAGCTAACGGTAAGTGGTGTTGTTAAGGACACAGGTGGTGAGCCACTGCCCGGTGTGTCGGTAGTAATAAAAGGTACTACCCAGGGGACTATTACCGATTTTGATGGTAAATATTCTATTCCAAATGTTCCCGGCGATGCAATTTTGCAATTTTCGTTTGTTGGAATGAAGGCTCAGGAAGTTACCGTAAACGGCCAAAGTACAATCAATATTGAATTAGTAGAAGAAACGATTGGTTTGGAAGAAGTAATAGCAATTGGTTACGGGGTTGTGAAGAAAAGTGATTTAACGGGGGCTGTTTCTTCGGTAAAGG
>JBKDZK010000195.1:0-6312 GCA_047971205.1 Draconibacterium sp. | reverse complement strand
TCGAATCAATTTTCGCCAGCTGTTCATCCGGATAAGCTTCATCGGCTTTGGCTTTCTTGGCATCGTTGTAGGCAGCAATGGCAGCTTCCCAGCCTTCGTTTTTGAATTCTCGGTCGCCTAAAGCAACGGCATCCACATACGCTTTTTGAGCCGCTGAAATTTGCGCCAGAATGTTTCCGATTTCATCGATCCGTTTTTGCGGATAAGCTTCTTCAGGTTTAATATCCAATGCAGCACGGTACTCTGTCCGCGAGTTATCGTAGTTCTTTTCGTTGAACAGGTTATCGGCACGCGCAATTGCATCCGTGTAATTTTTATCTTTTTCAGCCTGAATAGCAGCAAGTCGGGCGGCTTCGGCTTCGGCAGCATCTTTTGCCAGACGTTCGCGGGTTGTTACAATCGAATCAATTCTCGCCAGTTGTTCATCCGGATACGTTTCGTCGGCCTTGGCTTTCTTCGCATCATTGTAAGCAGCAATGGCAGCTTCCCAACCTTCGTTTTTGAACTCACGATCGCCTTTCGCTACCGCATCTTCATAGGCTTTCTGAGCCGCTGAAAGTTGTGCCAGAATACGACCAATTTCATCGATCCGTTGTTGCGGATAAGCTTCTTCCGGTTTAATATCCAATGCAGCACGGTACTCAGTCCGCGAGTTATCGTAGTTCTTTTCGTTGAACAGGTTATCGGCACGCGCAATTGCATCCGTGTAATTTTTATCTTTTTCAGCCTGAATAGCTGCCAGACGGGCGGCTTCGGCTTCGGCAACTTCTTGCGCCAAACGTTGCTGTTCGGCAACCAAGCCATCAATTTTGCTGATCATTTCCGGCGGATAAGTTTCTTCGGGCTTTATTTTTCCGGCATCTGCAAAAGCTGTCCGGGCATCCGGATATTGTTTTTGTTGGAACAAGCGGTCGGCCTTAGCCACAGCATTTTGGTAATCGGCATTCGTTTTGGCAATGGCTGCCAAAATAGTTGCAATCTCCGTCAGTCTTTGTTTCGGATAATCTTCCTTCGGTTTTATGCCCAATGCTTCGTTGTAGCCATTTCGCGCACTCTCGTAATCTTTTCTGGCAAACTGATCATCAGCCGAAGCCCGCAACTGAGCGTAACGCGCATCCACCTCCATTCCGGCCGCAATCTGGTTGATTTCATCAATCCGGTTACGGGCATGTTCATTCTTTGCATCCAGCTCCAACGCTTTCTCATAAAGCACTTTTGAATCCGGATATTTCTGTTCATCAAACTTTTTATCGGCCTGGGTCAGATAACTGACAATGCTTTGTTGGGTATAAAGAACCTGGCGAATCTCTTCCACCCGTTTTTTGGTACGAGGTTCATCGGGAACCAGCGTCAAAGCCTCTTCATAATTCGAAAGCGCGCTTGCAAAATCTTCTTTCTTGTAAGCTTTGTCACCTTCTACGATCAGGCGGTCAAAAGTCATTTGATTCAGGATACCCTGCATGATTTTCCGCGTATCTTCAATCCTTCGGGTGGCTTCCAAATCGCCCGGTTTGTATCCCAGTGCATTTTCAAACTGGGTAAGCGCGCGGTCGTAAAACTGCTTCGAGAACTGACGCTCCCCTTCCATCATTGCGTCTTTGTAGTTCTTTTGCTTCTCGGCATCTTTCGCCTGGTTGGCAATCAAACCGTTTATCTCATTGATCTTGTTTTTAGGATATTGCTCATTGGGTTTTATCTCCAAAGCCTTTTGGAACAAGCCCAGCGCCTCGTTGTAAAGTAACTCTTTAATCGATTGGTCTCCGTTGGCAATCAATTCCTGGTACTCCTGATCCAGCAGCTGCTGTTTCTGAAGTGTGGTTATTTTCTTGATCTGATCGTTTACGTATTCATCAAACGGCTTGATGGAAAGTGCGCGGCTGTACGAATTTTTTGCATCGGGGTAGTTACGCTGCGAAAAAGCCAGGTCGCCTTCCTGTACCAGCTTATTGAAACGCTCGAGCATGGCTTTATCCAGCTCTTCGGCGGCCATAATCAGGCCCAAAAGATCGTTGATTTCATTGATGCGGTCTTTCGGAAACTGTTCCTTTGGAAAAATTTTGCTGGCTGCTTTGTACCCGTCAAGCGCATTCAGAAACTCTTCATTTGAATATTCTTTCCCGGCCTGCTCCAGCAATTTATTATACTCCTGTCGCAATTCAGCCAGTTCGGCACGGGTAAGTTTCGACATGTAATCGGCCCGTTTATCCACAATCTGTGCCTGTAAAACGGCTTGTTCGATCAGCTTTTTTATCTGGGCATCGTTGTAATACAGTTCCTTGACAAAATTGTCGACACTCGGACTGTAAAAGATTTTCAGAATATTGTTTTCCGAAAAAGAAGCATCTATTCCGGGAATTTCGGTAAACAATGTAATATCAACCGGAAAGGGTGGAAAACGCGGATCGGTATCCAAAACATTTTGGGGAACAGCCGTTTCAACCGCTATTTTTTGCGAGAAATGCCCCGCATGTTCAAAAACCAGCTCGTACTTGTGGTTGTATTCCAGCTCCACTTTGTAGTGCCCGTCGGCTCCAACTCCGTAATTATCCAAACGCAGGCCGTCGCGGTGCATCTGAATAATGGCTCCTTCGGACGAGCCATCTTCAACCGCTATTTTACCTTCAACAGCCAAACCGCTACTTCGCTGAGCAAAAGCAGCATTCACGCTAAAAATCAATACAATAACAGCAAATGTCCGGACGTAAATTCCCCTCATAAAAACGCACTTAATTATAAACAAACGAAAATAAGACTATTTAATTATCCAATCTTAAAAATGCAGGCTGAATTTAAAACAGCAACATCTTTTTATAATTTGCAGGAAACAGTCCGTATTTTTTGACACTTTTAAATTCAAAAATATTATTTTGCCTTATCCTAAAATTTTCGACATACAATTATGGTCAAAAAAGAAGCAACACTTCTGCTGGCATTGCTGCCAATTCTCATCCTGATTTTTCTGCTTACCCTGAATGTGATTTTATTTGAAGACACGCTGGCCGGTGCCAACCAGATTGCACTGATGCTTGCTGCTGCGGTGGCCGGTTTGGTAGCCACTAAACTGGGGTACGGATGGGGCGAAATCAGCGCAAGAATTGTTTCAACCATCGGATCTGCTATGCCTTCTATTTTGATTCTTTTACTGATTGGTTCGCTGGCCGGAACCTGGCTGATCAGTGGTGTTGTTCCCGCCATGATTTACTACGGGCTTGATCTGATCAGTCCCAAGCTGTTTCTGTTTACGGCCGTTGTAGTCAGCTCGATTGTGAGCGTGGCCACCGGAAGCTCCTGGTCGACGATTGCCACCATTGGTGTGGCACTGTTGGGAATAGGGCAAGCCATTGGGATAAACGAAGCGATTGTGGCCGGAGCCATTGTCAGCGGTGCTTACTTTGGCGATAAAATGAGCCCCTTGAGCGATACCACCAACCTGGCACCCGCCATGGCCGGAACGGATCTTTTTACCCACATTCGTTACATGATGTTTACCACTGTTCCCACGCTGATCATTACCCTGATCATTTTTCTGGTGATCGGATTTCGCTACGATTTTTCAACGGCTGTGGTAGATGTGGAGAATGTAAAAACAGCCATCGCCGGAACCTTTAATACTTCTCCCCTGCTTTTTGCTGTTCCGGTAGTGCTGCTCGGTGTCATTATTTTAAAAGTGCCGCCGCTGCCTTCACTTTTTATCGGAACCTTGCTGGGAGGTATTTTTGCCGTCATTTTTCAGCCGCATATAATCGAAGAAGTGGCCGGACACCTTGAAAATTATGCGACTGCCTCTTATTATTCGGTTATGCAGGCCATGTTTGGCGACATTAGTCTTACCACGCCGGATGAGAACGTAAACGATTTGCTGAGTACATCGGGAATGAGCGGAATGCTCGATACGGTTTGGCTGATCCTGTCGGCCATGATTTTTGGCGGTGTAATGGAATCGGCCGGATTGCTGAAACGAATTACCCAGCCCATTGTAAAATATGCCCAAAGTACAGGCAGTCTGGTGGCTTCAACGGTGGGAACCTGTTTGTTTTTCAATACCACTGCCTCCGACCAGTACATTGCCATTGTGGTACCGGGCCGCATGTACCGCAAAACATTTGAAGAAAAAGGACTGAAGCCCGAAGTGCTAAGCCGCACCCTGGAGGACAGCGGAACCGTAACTTCCGTGCTTATTCCGTGGAATACCTGTGGAGCAACTCAATCGAGGGTGCTGGGTGTGGACACCTGGGCTTACGCACCCTATGCTTTTTTCAATATCATCAGCCCGTTTATGACCATGTTGTTTGCCTACCTGAACATCAAAATAAGAAGATATGCCGCCGGCGAAAAGAAAGCGCTGGCCGAGGTGGAAGATTAGTTTGGAATTGTAATTGGGCATTGATCAATAGTTATTGGACATTAAGCGACCTTCCCTTAATAAGGTTGACTTTCTTGACCTGCAGGGATGTACCGTTACCATTGATGCCATGGGGTGCTCAAGATGACAAATACAGGCGGAAAGTCCTTAAATGTTAAAAGCGATTTCCCTTTAAAACAGATTCCAGGCTGTTTCTAAAGCAGACAGACATCTTTAACTACAGAAATTTTTAAAATGCTATATTTTTCGGAATATTTCTAATTAACATTCCGTAGATTTTGTAAATTTGGTTGTGTTCAGAATATAGGCGGAAAAACCATGAAAATTAGACTTTCCCTTAGTTTATTTCTATTATTAATCGTCATTCACGGAAACTCTCAATCGGTGGGTGTTGTTTTGAGTGGCGGCGGTGCCAAAGGTATGGCGCACATTGCTGTTTTGAGGGTGCTGGAAGAAAACAATATCCCGATCGATTATATTTCGGGAACCTCGATCGGTGCGATCGTTGGAGGCTTGTATGCAGCAGGATACACACCCGACGAAATGGAAGAGTTGTTTAAATCGGACGACTTCTATTTTTGGTCGACCGGAAAAATTCAAACCGCTTACCGTTATTACTTCAAACAGCCCGAAGCCGATCCAACCTGGCTTCAGCTGAGAATTACCAAAAAGAACGAAAAGCTTAAATTACTCCCTCCCACCAACATTATTCCGGCCGAGCAGATGGATTTTGCATTTATGGAATTAACTGCTGCAACCAGTGCTGCCTGCGATTATGATTTCAACCAACTGATGGTTCCGTTTTTTTGTGTGGCTGCCGACGTATATAACAGTAAACCAGTTGTTTTGCGAAACGGCGACCTGGGAAATGCCATCCGCGCATCAATGACGGTGCCTCTGTATTTTAAACCCATTGAAATTAACGGTAATCTGTTGTTTGATGGTGGGCTGCTGAACAACTTCCCCACCCAGCAGATGAAGGAAATCTTTAAACCCGATATTATTATCGGACACAAAGTGGCCAACAATGTCAGGGCGGCCGAGGCCGACGACCTGATGCAGCAAATCTCCAACCTTGTTATGCGTCCCACCAATTTCGAGATCGATCCCAAAGATGGTATTCTGCTCGAAACAAGATTTGAAGATGTTGGTTTGCTGGATTTTGCTAAAATTGACCAGGCCATGGAATCCGGAGGAAAAACAGCCATGAATGCCCTTGACAGCATAAAAGCACTTGTTACCCGAAGAGTTTCGAAAGAGGAAGTTCAGGACAAACGAAATAATTTTGTAGCGCATAAACCGGCACTTTATTTCCAAAACATACAGGTAGGAGGAGTGGAAGACAACTTACAGCGACAGTTCATCATCCAAAGTATCAAACACGGAATGCCGATTGTATCGTTGGATAACCTGAAAAAGGAGTATTTTAAACTGGTATCGGATCAGCAGGTAAAATCAATACAGCCCATAACCTATTACAACAAGGAAACCGGTTATTTCGACCTGCATTTAAAAGTGGAACCCGAAAAAAAGGTGGATGTAAACATTGGCGGGAATATTTCAACCAAGCCCATTAACCAGGGATATGTGGGGGTAAATTACCGCATGTACAATCGCAGGGCTTATCTGCTCAACTCAAACCTGTTTTTTGGTCGTTTTTACAGTTCCTTTAAGCTCGGAGGAAGGATTGATTACCCTTCGAGATTGCCCTACTACCTGGCATCCTATTTCACACTAAACCGCTGGGATTATTTTGCTTCGAGCTCCGAATTATTTTTCGAAAACGTACGGCCTCCCTACATCATCCGCGACGAGCTTAGTTTCAGGGTTGAAACAGGCTTTCCGCTTGGCTTGAACAGCAAATTCTATACGGGAGTTGCTTATTCTTCCGCTTCCGACCAGTATTACCAAACAGAGATTTTCAACAAAGAGGATGAACCGGATAAAAG
>JBKDZK010000194.1:0-13518 GCA_047971205.1 Draconibacterium sp. | reverse complement strand
TGAAACTAACAAAGAAAAATGATATTAATTTGCTAATAATCAGTAAATTAATTACAAGGTTGGCGAGCCACATTTATATTGGTTGTGGTTGTCCCGAAATGCTATTTGTGTTGGGTATACTTAAATATTGTTTGTTTTTTATGGTACGTCAAACGTTTGATGAAATTTGCATGCCCGTCATCTAACGGATAATCAGCTGTTGGTCTGAGCCGCTTGTCATGCTTGTCTCATATTAATCAACTTTAATCCGGTACAAATGTAGAAAAAGTTGCCGGATTTCTCGGAACTGCGAATAATTGCGTCTGTTGGCTTTGGTATAGAACGTTATCGGATGAATTGGAAACGGTTGGGAGTTGACGTAAAAGAAAGAAGGAGACTCATCAGTCTCCTTCTCAAATGTTAACCCCCAAACACACAATATGGGATGAATCCCAAATGCACTGCAAAGTTAACTAAAATAGAAAGAGGGTAGAAATGACATATGTCATTGTCCTGTTATGTTGTGTTCTGACTTGCAAAAGTATGTTGTACAAAACATCGTGGAAAGCGCGATCTGGCATATTTTCGCCGAAATATTTTAACTTTATGACTTCTAAATCGACTTTAAATGAAACTTGAAAAAAGAATACTACTGTTTGTTTTCTTGCTTTCTGTGGCGGTAAATGTTAATGCCCAGTATCCGCCGGTTGAAACCAAACTCGATAAAAAAATTATGGCATTTCTGGAAGACAATGCTACCAACTGGAGAGATATGAATGTGCCGATTTCGGACGGAAAGGCTTTGTACGACATCATTTTAAAGAATGGCTACACAAAAGCCGTGGAGATTGGAACTTCTACGGGGCATTCGGCTATATGGATTGCATGGGCGCTCAGTAAAACAGGAGGAAAATTGGTGACCATCGAAATCGACACCAAACGGTATCTCGAAGCAAAGGCCAATTTCAAAAAAGCCGGTGTTTCCAAATACATTGACGCGCGGCTGGCCGATGCACATGAGCTGGTGCCGGAGTTGGAAGGCGAATACGACTTTGTTTTCAGCGACGCCGATAAATACTGGTACAAGAACTATTTCGTGGCGATGGATTTAAAGCTAAAGGTGGGCGGATGTTTTACCGCGCATAATACAGCTATGAGAGCCAACGGTATTCGCGAGTTCCTGGAGTACGTTGAAAGCCTGAGTAATTATAAAACAACTTTCGACGAAGACAGCCGGGAGGGAATTTCGATCAGCTACAAAAAGGCGTCAAAATAAAAGCATTGTCGGACTCAAATCAGCAACTTGAACGAAAATTAGGCCTGTTTCCGGTCACAAATATCGTGGTCGCAAACATTATCGGAGCCGGAATTTTTACCACCACCGGTTATATTATGGATTTTCTGGGAAACCCCTGGATGATGATCATTTTATGGTGTGTGGGCGGTGTGATCTCGTTTTGCGGGGCGCTGGCTTTTGGAGAACTGGGGGCAGTCTATCCCGAGGCCGGCGGTGAGTACGTTTTTATTTCGAAATTGTTTAGCCCGCTGCTGGGCTTTTTAAGCGGATGGTTATCTCTGCTGGTTGCCTTTTCCGCTCCCATTGCGGCATCCGCCATCGGTTTCAGCAAATACCTAACCTGGGCTTTTCCCGGCATTCAGAACGAATTAATGCTGAACAGAGTAATTACTCCCGAAACTTTCAGCAGTGTTTTAGCCATCTTGTTAATCCTTGGTTTTAGTCTGATTCATTCTATGGGAGTTGTTTTCGGAGCGCGCATTCAAAATGTGTTAACCGTTTTTAAGGTTCTGCTATTGATTGGCCTGATTGTGGCCGGTTTTGCTTTTGGTGAGGGGAGTTTCACGCATTTCCGGTCGTCATCGCCTATGCGTTTTGATTTTGCCAATTGGAAGGAAATAGGACTAGCATTGGTGTTTGTCATGTTTGCCTACAGTGGTTGGAATTCGGCCACCTACATTGGTTCAGAGATTAGAAATCCGCGGAAAGTCATTCTTCGTTCACTTTTAATTTCAACGCTGATTGTAACGGTTCTATATGTCTTGCTGAATTTGTTTTTTGTGTACGCCATACCTCCCGGTCAGATGGTGGGTGAGCCCGAAATTGGGGGGCTGGCAGCCGGTAAAGCTTTTGATCCGGTGGCCGAGAAAATCATTTCTTTGCTGATTGCCTTTGCGCTGTTTTCTTCGCTAAGTGCCTTTATTATTCTGGGGCCCCGGGTGTATTTCCAGATGGCGCGTGATGGCTATTTTTTCAAAAGCATTGCTGTCATTCATCCGAAAAGAAAAGTGCCGGTTAACGCCATTTACCTGCAGGCTGCTATTGCCATTGTGCTGGTTTTGTCGGGCACCTTCGAACAGATACTGGTATACATGGGCTTTGCCTTGGGTATCTTTCCCGTGTTGGCCGTGGCAGGAGTTTTTGTTTTGCGAAAAAGGGAAAAGAGCGTTTTGCCGTTGTGGGGATATCCGTGGGTACACCTCATTTTTATCATTACCGGCATTGCAATGTTGGTGCTGGCATATTTTCAGCGGCCTGTTGAATCGTCGGTTGCCATCCTGACCGTACTTTCAGGAATACCGGTGTTTTACTGGTTCAATGCCCGCAAGAAGAAGCTCAAAAACTGATTACATTTCTTTGAGCATGTGGTCGATACTTTCCTTTGTTTTTGTTTGCACCTCTTTGTAATCAGCAAGAATAAGAGGTGTTCCGTATTGAATCTCGACGTGAGTTACAGGTTTGCTTATTTGTCGGAAGAAGTGCCCCAGAAATGTGTCGTCGCCCACCCAGGCATCTTCCCTGTCTTTGTACTGAATGGCCATCGGAATAACCGGGATCCCGGTTTCAGCGGCTATTTTAAAACTGCCGTTTTTGAAAGTCTTGGTTAGCGGGCCTTTGTAGGTGGTGCCTTCGGGAAACAAGGTAACCGGAATTCCCTGGGAAACCGATTCTTTTATTTTCTTCATGGTATTGATCAGACTGCTGGTATTGTTGCGGTCCACCAAAATGGAATTCGAAACCGTCATGGCCAGTTTCCCCAGCGGCCATTTGGCAATTTCTGCTTTTCCTACCATGGCCGAGGGCGTTAATCCGGCAATGATGAAAATATCGAGGTAGCTGCGGTGGTTCGACATTAAAATAAAATTGCTGTCGGCGGGGAAGGCTTTTTTATCGAGCCGGATGCCACAAATCCAGGTAAGCGACTTACCCCAGTTACCCATGGTCCACCGTTGAACTTTCCGGTTGAACCCGGAAATTTTCATCCAAACCAAAGCGATGGTCGAAAAAAAGAGGGTGGATAACAACACCAGTAGCAAGCGAATAAGCGCCAACGGGCTCAATAAAATTATTCGAAGTATTTTCATCTTTAAAAAAGTCTGTATTTGATAACAGATTTCACGTTCACAAATATGCTAAAAGAATTTTTATCGGTTCGCGTAATTTTCTTTTACTTTATTATGTAAATTTCGACTTCAATCTGTTTTTACAATCACTTGATATTCCTATTTTTATACTTCACAAAACAAAACCTTTAACAAATAATAGTATGAGTAAAGAAAATTTTTCAAGAAGGAGGTTTATCGGTACTACCGCCGTTGGATTGGCCGGTATTACTATTTTGCCTTCTTTGAATTCTTGTGCAACAAAAGCAGTGGCGGAGGAGGGGATTCGCCTGGGAATTATTGGTCTGGGACGACAAGCCATGTTTCTGCTGAATGGTTTTCTCCAGATTGCCGGTGTAAAAGTGGTGGCAGGTTGCGACGTTTACGGCCGCAAACGTACCCGCTTTGAAAACAAGGTGAATGAGTTTTATGCTTCGAAGCAGCAAAACGTAGAAGTAAAATCGTACGAACGTTTTACCGATCTGTTGGCGCGCGAAGACATTGATGCCGTTGTTATTGCGGTGCCTGACCATTGGCATGCACTTATTGCCATTGCAGCATGTAATGCAGGAAAAGATGTTTACCTGGAAAAACCGATGACCTTCACCATTAAAGAAGGGCAGGAGTTAATCAAGGCAGTGCGCGGAAATAACCGGATATTGGGTATTGGTAGTCAGCAAAGATCGGATCCAAACTTCCAGCACGCTGTAAAACTGGTGCAAAGCGGAGCCATTGGCAAAATTGAAAAAGTAAACGCTTATGTTGGTGCTCCTCCAACGCCTTATAATTTACCGGAAGAAACCGTGCCGGAAGATCTGAACTGGGATCTGTGGTTAGGGCCTCTGCGCGGAGATATTCACTTTAACAAAGAGTTGAATCCGCCTATTTCGCTCAATCCACCAAAAGACGAAGAATTCTGGGGCGGATGGCGCTGGTACAAGGAAATGGGTGGTGGTTTCACTACCGACTGGGGCGCACACATGTTCGACATCGCTCAGTGGGGCCTGGGAATGGATAACAACGGCCCGGTTAAAATTGCACCCATCGGTGACGGTTCAGAATTTATTCATTACGAATACGCCAATGGTGTGGTAATGACTTCTGAAACTTTTGACGAAGCAAAAACCAAAGGTGTGAAATTCTGGGGCGACAATGGCTGGATTGAAGTATCCCGCGGCCATTACAAAGCTTCGGATGATTCGTTGCTTCCAGCCGACAGCGGACAAGTGGATGACGACACTCCTTATGAAACAAAAATTCCGCACCAGATTAATTTTATTGAAGCGGTTAAAAAACGGATCGATCCAGTGGTGCCGGTGGAAATCGGACACAGTTCGTGCACCGTTTGTACGCTGGGTAATATTGCCTGCGACCTGGGACGCGAAATTATCTGGGATCCAAAAGCACAGTCGTTTGGAAACGATGAGGCTGCAGTGGCATACATGCAGTACCAATACCGTGAACCCTGGAAATTATAAGATACGATCGAATAAAAAAAGAAGGGCAGTCTTTTCAGATTGCCCTTTTTTGTGAGGTTCCTGGCGGATTCGAACCGCCGTACGCGGTTTTGCAGACCGCTGCCTAGCCACTCGGCCAAGGAACCATTTTTGAGTTGCTACCTAGTCCCTCCCGAGTATTCGGGATCGGGCCCAGGGAACCTTGTTGGTTTCGGGTGCAAAAATATAAATTTTATTAGTTCCTGCAACAGGGAACGATAAATCGTGCTTATTTCCGCAATTTTTGCCAGTGCGAATTTACATGTGTGCCTTGTGCAACATATGGATTTTCTTGTGTCGATTTTGGGTTCTTTCCCTCTTGCAACTCTCTCTTTCGTCCGCCGAAACACTTGTCGCGGCAGCCTCCTTCGCTCAAATTCTTCGTACTCAAAAACATGGTTGTAAAGGTTGAAATTTGTATTTTCGAAAATACGAATTAATAATTTGAAAAATTTGACATATGTCAGGATTGCATTGGTAATTAAATATTTGATAACATCCTTATGATTGCTTAATGGGGGAAGAGGATTGATATGACTGATAGATTGAAGTAGATTGTGGGTGGAGTTTTTAACCTCAGTCTCTGTTTTCATGCATAAAGGAATTTCCAATAGTCAATATCGCACATATTGAATAACCAATCACTTGTTCTTTGTAGCTGGTAGCTTATTTTATCATTTATGCATTAAAGCATTCATGCATTTATGCCTTCAATAACTATGACTGCTGACTTAACCATAAAGGAGTAAACATTTCAAACATCTGCACCTCAGCCTTCGCCTCCGCCTTCGCCTTTTTCTCCGCCTTTCCCTATCTTTCCAGCGTTACACTTACCCGTTCCATTTCACCACCCATTGGCGGGTTCATTTTCGAAATCTTAATTTTTGCTTTTTCAATGGACGGAAATTCAGCGTACAGTGCGTCAAGAATCCGGGTTGCAACGTTTTCGAGCAGTGCCGATTTTATTTGCATTTCTTTCTGAATGGTTTCGTACACCGCCTGGTAATTCAGCGCGTCGTCCAGATTATCACTTTCTCCGGCTTTGCTGCAATTAGCCTCAATCCGGGCATACACCTCAAAATTATTCCCAACAATCTGTTCTGCTGCAAAATGCCCGTGATAGGCATAAAACTTCATGCCCTCGATTTCAATAACTCCCATGTTTTTTAAATATGTGGGCACAAAAGTAATAAAATGAGAGGGTAGCCGCCTTTCTCACAAATCATTTTTTAATTTTGTAGCCTTTTAAATGAGGGGTTAATTCTAAAAATATGTCAGAAAATAACACAGCCAACAATACGGAAGCCAAAAAGAAGGCCAACTTTATTAACATGCAGATCGATGCAGATCTGGCAGCCGGGAAGAATGACAAACGGGTTCATACGCGTTTTCCCCCGGAACCAAACGGTTATTTGCACATTGGTCACGCAAAGTCTATCTGCTTAAATTTTGGCCTTGCCCGGCAATACGGAGGTAAAACCAACCTACGTTTCGACGATACCAATCCTTCGAAAGAAGAGACAGAATACGTAGAATCCATCATGGAAGACGTACACTGGCTGGGATTCGACTGGGAAAACCGTCTGTATTATGCTTCTGATTTTTTCCCGAAACTGCACGCTTTTGCAATCCAGCTGATCAAAGAAGGGAAAGCCTACGTGGATGATCAGGATGCAGAAACCATCAGTAGCCAGAAAGGTACCCCTCAGAAACCGGGGATGGAAAGTCCGCACCGTAATCGTTCGGTGGAAGAAAACCTGGATTTGTTTGAACGGATGACAGCCGGCGAATTCAATGAAGGGGAAAAAGTGTTGCGGGCAAAAATTGATATGACTTCGCCCAACATGCACATGCGCGACCCGATTATTTACCGGATTATGAAAGCGCATCACCACCGCACCGGAGACCTTTGGTGTGTGTACCCAATGTACGATTTTGCCCACGGGCAGTGCGACTACTGGGAAGGAATTACTCATTCCATCTGTACGCTGGAATTTGAGGTGCACCGTCCCTTGTACGATTGGTTTATCGATCAGTTAAAAGATAGTGACTACCGTCCGCGCCAGATTGAATTTGCGCGTTTGAACCTGACTTACACCGTGATGAGCAAGCGTAAACTGCTCGAGCTGGTAAAAGACGGGCATGTAAGCGGTTGGGACGATCCGCGGATGCCCACCATTTCGGGGTTGCGCCGCCGTGGTTATACGCCCGAATCGATCCGGAATTTCTCGGATAAGATCGGGGTTACAAAAGTGGATGGAATGATCGATGTTTCGCTGCTGGAATTCAGTGTGCGCGAACATTTAAATAAAACAGCACAGCGGGTAATGGGAGTGATCAATCCGCTGAAAGTGGTGATCACCAATTATCCGGAGGATCTGGTGGAAGAATTGGATGCAGTCAATAACCCGGAAGATGAAACCATGGGAATGCGTAAAGTACCTTTTACAAAAGAGCTTTACATCGAGCGCGATGATTTTATGGAAGATCCGCCACGTAAATTCTTCCGTCTCGGACCAGGCAGGGAAGTACGTTTGCGCTACGCTTATTTTGTGACTTGCACCGGTGTGATCAAAGACGAAAACGGAGAAATCACAGAGTTGCATTGTACCTACGATCCGGCTTCAAAAGGTGGCAACTCACCCGACGGGCGCAAGGTAAAAGCAACCCTTCACTGGGTGTCTGCTACGCATGGCGTAAAATCAGAAGTGCGTTTGTACGATCGTCTTTTTAACGATGAAGATCCGAATGGTCACAAGGATGTTGATTTCAAAGAATTTATGAATCCTGATTCATTGAACGTACTGAGCGATTGTTACCTGGAACCCTTTATTGAAGATTCGAAGCCGCTGGATCATTTTCAGTTCGAGCGGCTCGGGTACTTTAATATGGACCCGGATTCGACCCCCGAAAAACCGGTGTTTAACCGAACAGTTGCATTAAGAGACTCATGGGCAAAGGCCCAGGGCAAAGAATAAGTAGAAGGCGGGATCATTTCCCGCTTTTTTTATGCTTTCTGGTTTGCGATCATTCCTTTTACCGACATATCCCCTTTGTTAACCGAATGTAAACTGCGCGGTGTGCAGGTGTTTCCTACCTTTAACTTCCAAATTATTTTTTCCCGGAATTACAGTTTTTCTTTTATTACCGCTTATTCTGATCGGATTTGGGGTGGCAATTGTTGCCCGATTGTTATAATGTGTATATTAACCGACAATTATGCTTTGTTTACCGAATAGAGAGCAGGCATTAGAAACAACGAACCTAATTTTGAATTTCTAAAATTCGATAGCAATGGAGAAAAGAGAATCATCGAATAAAAGAGTATATTTTGGCGTATTCATGATCGTTATTGGCGTATTGTGGATTATGGAACGACTCAACCTGATTCCTGATTTCTGGAATGATATTCTCATTTCCTGGCAAATGTTGCTGATTGGTATCGGGGTGTTCTCACTCATTGGCGGAAACAAAACAAGCGGAACAGTATTAATCGTTATCGGTGGTTTTTTTCTTATGCCTGAAATGATGAGCATTCCGTATGAACTAAAACGAATTGGCTGGCCCTTGCTGATTATTCTTATCGGTGTAGTTTTGCTGGTCACGCATTTCGGAAAGCACAACACTCCGCGCGAACAACCAACCTTCGATCCCGGAAGAGCCTACGGAATTAACTACTTTGATGAATTTGTGATGTTTGGCGGAAGGGAAGTCTACATCGATTCAAAAAGTTTTGTGGGCGGAAAAACAACCTCTGTTTTTGGTGGCGCCGAATACGATCTTCGGCAGGCACAGCTTTCACCGAACGGTGCGGTTGTAGATTGTGTTTCCATATTCGGAGGATGCAGTTTTAAAGTTCCGCCCGACTGGACGATCAAAAACGAAGTTACGGCTGTTTTTGGTGCATTTACCGATAAACGGGGATCTTCCATTAATCATATTGTTTCCGATCCTTCAAAAACGCTGATCATAAAAGGATTTGCCGCGTTTGGTGGGGTGGAAGTAAAATACATGTAAAATGGACATCCGCCATCCGTTTATATCCAATCCAAAGCTCACCATCGCTTACGGACTGTTCTGGATACTTGTTTCTACGGTTCTGGTGCTGATTGCTACATTGGTAAACGGAGTTCCGCTTGGCAACTCTGTTGTTGAAACCTTTACATTTCTTATTCTTTACGCCCTGATTGGAGCGGCTATCTGGTACGTGATTAAGTTCAGTACACTCGAAGACAACAGCATTCTGCGGGTTATTCTGGCGCATCTGATCGCAGCCACCATCATTGTGTTTATCTGGATGTACATTGGAGTGGTAGTGGTAAAGACCTTTCATCCCAATGCACGGCAGTGGCTCGATCATACGGTTTTAGGGCGCACGGTGGCCGGATATATTATGTACGTTGGCTTTGTGGTTTTTTTCTATGCCGTAAATTACTACTATGCCTTCAAGGAAAAATCGAAGAACGAAACACACCTGAAAGCTTTGGTAAAAGAGGCGGAATTACATGCCTTAAAATCACAGATAAATCCGCACTTCTTGTTCAACAGTCTGAACAGTATTTCATCACTTACCATGACCGATCCCGCACGGGCGCAGGAAATGGTGATCAACCTGTCGCAGCTGATGCGCTACTCGCTTAAACACGACCAGGATGAGAAGGTGACTTTTATGCGCGAACTCGAAAACAATAAGCTGTATCTTAACATCGAGAAAGTGCGCTTTGGGAAAAAGCTCAACCCCGTTTTTGCCATCGAAGAGGATTGTATGAAAGCCGAAATCCCGAACATGATTCTTCAGCCTTTGTATGAAAATGCCATAAAATACGGGGTTTACGAGGCCACCGAAACCATCGATGTAATTACTTACTGCCGCCTCAACGGAAACATGCTCGAAATTGTTATCAGCAATACCTACGATAAAAATGTGTTAAGCAAAAAAGGCGAGGGTATTGGTTTGCGTAACATTCGCGACCGGCTGCAGGTGATTTACGGAAACCCGCACCTGTTAAGGATCGAGGACAACAACAACGAATTTACCGTAACTTTGAACATACCACAAAAACAGAAATAAAATGACCGAAAAATTGCGCACCATCATTGTGGAAGACGAAGAGCTGGCCCGCAACCTTATGAAGAATTTTTTGTCGGACATTGAATCCATAGAGATTATTGCCGAATGCGAAAACGGGTTTGAAGGGGTAAAAATGATCAATGAATTGAAGCCCGACCTGGTTTTCCTGGATATTCAAATGCCCAAAATTACTGGCCTTGAGATGCTTGAATTGCTCGAACATAAACCACAGATCATATTTGCCACCGCCTACGATCAGTATGCATTAAAGGCTTTTGAGTACAATGCTGCCGACTACCTGCTGAAACCATACTCAAAGGATCGTTTGGTAGAAGCTGTGGCAAAAGTGGAAGAGCGCATCCAGACCGAAGGGCGCGAATCGGACGTGGCCGAGAAGGTAAGTGATTTTCCGCGCGAAGGTTATCTCGACCGTGTGGTTGTGAAAGACCGTCATAAAATTCATATTGCGCCGGTGGACGCCATTCGTTACATCGAGTCGATGGATGATTACGTGATGATCTACACCACCGAAGGCCGCTGGATGAAGCAGAAAACCATGAAGTATTTCGAAACGTCGTTGAATCCCAATGATTTTGTGCGTATTCACCGTTCGTACATTGTAAAGGTGAACGAAATTTCTGAGATTCAGCAATACGAAAAAGAGTCGTATGTGGTTATTCTTCACGATAAAACCAAACTGAAAGTCTCCAAAACAGGGTATAAAAACCTGAAAGACATTCTTAACTTCTGATCCCTTGGCTGACGGCTCGTCGTCTTGGGAGTTGCTGTGTGCTGCAGTCATTAGGGGCTGGCAGCTCACAGCTCGTAAAATTCTCTTCGTTTGTTGTGCGTTTTCACTAAACTCTAAGCTCTTGCGCTTTTCTGTGCTTGGTGCTTTACCTTTAAAACTTTCCCTTCCTGTCTCAGCCTGAGTGGGTTTGTACAACCGATGGCGGAAAAACCTGGAACAACATCACCACCGAACCCCGCCCGGAAATATGTACATTATGCATAGTTTTTTATTTCGATGGTGGAGGTGGTGGTGGCGGAGGTGCTGCTGAGGTAGTTAATTCTTCCAAAAATTGTTTTTTGGGAATCGTGTCTGACTGTTCGTTTAACCCTGTGAAATCTGATGATAAAGAAATGTTATAGAGTAGCTTTCATCTCAATAGGGGGACGGTTTATTCAAAATAGGCGGATTGCCTCTTAATAGCAAAGAATGTTTTTTGAGTATAAAAAATAAACGCCTGATACAGTATGTTTTATGGGTGCTTTAGAAGAAGTTTCCTCTAGTAACTATGAAAAATAGTTTGAAAACTAGAAAAAATAGTTATATTTGTTTTGAGAGAGTTCAGAGTTCAGAGTGATCGAAACGCACCGCTTGCTGATTTGTCCCCCTTTTTGAGGGGGACGAGGAATTCCGGGGCATTAACCACCGGAATGACGGAGGGGGTGATACTGGATACTGGATACTGGATACTTGTTACTCAATACTAAATACTAAATAAAGATGAAGAAACTGACACAGAAAGAAGAGGAGATCATGAACTTTTTTTGGGACCGCGGTCCCATGTTTGTGAAAGAGTTAAAGGAGTTGTATGCCGGGCAGAAACTGCATTACAACACGCTTTCGACCATAGTGCGGGCGCTCGAGGAAAAAGGTTTCATCGATCACGAGCAGTTTGGGAATACCTACCGCTATTTTGCGGCGGTAACAAAAGAAGAGTACAGCAAAACTACGCTGGGCAGCGTGGTGAAAAAGTATTTCGACAACTCGTATAAAAACGTGGTGTCGCTGCTGGTGGAAGAAGAAAACCTTTCGCTGGATGATTTGAAAAAGCTGATCGAAGAAATTGAAAATCAACAAAACAACCCGCAATGAACCCTTTCCTGGTTTGGCTTCTAAAATCGTCGGTAAGTCTGGCGCTGTTGTATGCGGTGTTTAAGCTGGCCGTTAGCCGCGACAAAATGCACACCGCCAACCGCTTTGTGCTGCTGGGTATTTTGCTCACGTCGGTGGTGCTTCCTTTTGCCGATGTCCCGGTTTTCAGGGAAACGCAGGTGATTCCGCAGTTCGAAGCCATTCACGAGTGGGTGGCAGCACCCGTCGCAAGCGAGCCGGTGTTTGTTACCGAAAACCTGCCGATGAGCGAGTCAGCTCCCGTAAAAGCGCCGTTTAACCCGTGGTTGGTATTTTACCTTTCGGTGATCGGGCTGCTGCTTGGTCGGCTGGCCTTTTCGGTGGCGAGGGTGTGGCAAATCATCTGCCGGGCCGAGAAACAACACTTCCGCGATGTGGTTTTGGCCATTGTCAAAGATTTTATTCAGCCCTTCTCTTTTTTGCAGCACATAGTTTTGTCGGAAAAAGATTTTACTGAAAACCGCGATATGGTGGTCGCTCACGAATACGCCCACATTCATCACAAACACGCACTCGACCTGATGATCTGCGAGCTGTTTACCGCCCTTTTCTGGTTTAACCCGGTGGTGTGGCTGTTGCGCCGCGATCTGAAACTGATACACGAATACCAGGCCGACCAGGCCGTTCTTAACCAAGGCATCGATGCAAAAACATACCAACTGTTGGTTCTTAAAAAGGCTGTTGGCGAAAGACGTTTTGCCCTGGCCAACCATTTTTCACAAAAACCAATTTTAAAACGAATCAAAATGATGCACATGAAAACAAATCGTCGCCGGACAAGCCTGAAGCTGGCTTTGTTTGTACCGGTAGTAGTACTGCTTTTGCAGGCTTTTGCAAGACCTGAGGTAATTGTTGAGAAAGCAGGAGCGTATTTGCCTGCAATCAGACAACAGGATAGTTCTGAGGTTTGGGTTGAAAACTGGGTGAGTTCAAAAATGGATATTCTGACCGATGTGGGCTATCTAAGTATGGCTGGTTCTGACAAAACAATCCAGGTGGTAAATATTGTTGGTTCGCAGATTTCGCTGGGAGAAGTTTTTACCTACGTAAATGACAATGTTTTTACCATTCTTCAAAACAGCAAAGGCGAATTACTGGTCGAAAACAAAAGACTTGAGTTTAATGATTTAAGGCCTTATCTGGAAGCTTTTCTGAAAGGGAAGAATGAAGTCTCGGGGAAAAGTCCGGATGTTAAGTCGGAAGAATTGCCCTATGTTGGGCATGTAGCTATTTCTCAGGGTACCATACTTTACCGACAGGATGTAGCTACTCCACAAGATGCATCGGAAGCGGTAATGAAGAAGATTGCAGAAGCCATCTTAAGTGTACGACAGGAAATGGCGAAAGCAAAATTCGACGAAGATTATTTTTCCTTAAGCGCTGATAAAAAGGCGGTCATCAACCAAATGATTCAGGACAATGTGACTTTTGTAAATCCGAAAAGTATGAAAGGAACTTCTGAAAAAGTAGCTCCGCCTGCTCCTCCTGTGAATATAAAGATTGACAAAACCGGAGAGATTTTTCTGGGAGAATATATACCCAAAACAAATAACTTTTCGGTTTTTTCACTCGTTCTTTTTCCCTTTTTCTACACCAAAATTTTAAACCGTAGCTACGGCTATGCCTGAAAATTTTGACTTGAAAAAGAAAAA
>JBKDZK010000193.1:0-1907 GCA_047971205.1 Draconibacterium sp. | reverse complement strand
GAAACGTTAGCGAGTTTGCCACCCCAATGCAAGAAAGTTTTCGAGCTTAGCAGGTTTCAGGAAATGAAAAACCGTGAAATCGCGGAAGAACTTGATATTTCCATAAAAACAGTAGAAAAACATATCTCGAAAGGAATTAAAACATTTAAAGTTGCTTTGAAAGATTATTTGCCGTTAGTAGCCTATCTTTTTGTTCTTTAATTTTCAGTACCTTATTCCAGACACAAAAAAATATAAAAAAATTAAAGCATTACTGTGGGTAAATGCTGTTTCATGGTTTATTTATAATATACATGGAAAATTTTGAAGACATATTGAAGTTGGTTACAGGAAATTTGTCCCCTGAAAAAAAGAAAAAGGTCATTGCCGACATCCACGATAAAAAGGAAAACAAGGAAATATTCAAAAAAGTGAAAATTTCCTGGGCCTTCCTCTCTTCAACCAGAAAATTGAACGATTATGAAATTGAAAATGCATACCTGAAGATTCAGGATAAAATTTCAGGGGGAAAAAGAAAGTTGAATACAACCCTTAAAATAGTTTTTAAATATGCAGCCATAATTGTTTTTTTAATCAGCCTCACCACAATTTATTATACAAGCAAACAGCAAGTCAGCCATACTGACGACTCCCACAAAAAGTTATCATACACTTCTTTTATTACCGAAAACGGACAACGTTCTAAGGTCATTTTACCCGATAGTTCAATAGTTTGGTTAAATTCAGGCACGACACTTTCTTATCCGAGTGATTTTTCTGAACATCGAAAAGTTTCCCTCAACGGACAGGCTTTCTTTCAGGTTTATCATAACGAAAATAGTCCTTTTTTGGTGTGTGCTAATGATTTGATAGTAAAAGTACTGGGTACAAAATTCGATGTAGATGCATATCCTGAAAACGGTGAGATTGCTGTTGTGCTTGAATCTGGCAAAGTGGAGTTAGCACACGTTAACTTCGAGTCTTTTAATTATACCATGCAGCCGGGAGAACAAGCAACCTATAATATTACCGATAACGCATTAACCCTGAATTATGTGGATGCTGCTATATATTCATCCTGGAAAGATGGAAAACTTATCTTCCGTAACGAATCAATGAAAAATGTAGTTGCAAAATTAAGACGATGGTATAATATCGATATTGAGGTTGCCGATGAAGAGGTATTTAACTCTATTTTCTCAGGAACAATTCAAAACGAAAGCTACGAGGAAATTTTCAGGTATATAGAGATTGTTTGCGATGTCAATTGTAAATTAATACATAATTACGAAGAGGAAGCTAAACCCGAAATAATCATTTCAAAAAAATAATGAATTTTTTAACTTAAAAATCTGATCTTATGATATGAACTAAAACGATGTACTAAAAAGGAGATGCTGCTAACATCTCCCTCTTGCTTTATTATTGCCTCGCAGTAACCAACTCCAGAGGCAAAACCAACTTGAATTATTAAATAATCCAAATCAAAACAAATTTATGAAAAAAAATCATTATGGATTGATTTCCGGAGTATGTAAAATCTGGAAATCCAAATTTTTAAAAAGAATGAGGATTGTCGTATTATTAATTCTGATTTCAATAACCCAAACCTTTGCACTTGATGCATATGCACAAAACAAACAGTTAAGCCTAAATGCTGAAAACGAAACAATTGTCAGCATTTTGGAAGAAATAGAAAAGCAATCCGAATTCTATTTTATGTTCGATGCTTCAAGAATCAATGTCAATCAAAGAAAAAGTATCGATTGCAAAAACCAGCTTATTAGTAGTATTCTTGATCAGCTTTTTGAAAATACTGGAATCGCGTACAGTATTAACGATCGGCAGGTATTGCTTACAACAATTAACGATGACTCTGATGCCAAACAACAGAAGAATGTTTCAGGTAAAGTAACTGATTCTTCAGG
>JBKDZK010000192.1:0-1901 GCA_047971205.1 Draconibacterium sp. | reverse complement strand
CATCAAACTGAGTTTGAGAGTACGCCAGTCCTGCAATTAGTATTGCGACAATTGATAATAATAATTTTCTCATTTTTCTATTAGTTTTATTGGTTTTGAATGTATTTCTAACAAGATCCTCTCAGTATTAATTGAGCTTCCAGTTTTAGTTTTTGTAGTTTTTTATTTCCTTTCATTTGTTCAACCAGAATGCGAACAGATTCGTATCCTAATTGCACTAATGGTTGCTGAATGAAAGTTAAAGGCGGATCGAAAAAATCGAATGCTTCGTTTCCGTCAAAACCAACGATAGCCAATTCTTCGGGAATTTTAATACCTAAATTTTTTACAGCATAAAGCCCTGCCAGCGATAAGGTATTGGTCGCAAAAACAACAGCCTCGCATTTTTTAACTTTATAAAGATTGGAAATGACTTTATTCATTTCACTTCTATCAAAATGAAAAGGTAATTCGGTAATACTGATTTCTTGCTCCCGGCTATAATCTTTCATGGCCTGCAAGTATCCGTTTGTCCGTTCTTCCATGTGTGTCAGCGAATTCTTGTAAGCCACCATCTCAATTTGTTTCATGCCTTTTTTAAGAAGATGTTCTACCGAATTGTACACAGCAGAATAATTATCGAGCACTACAAAATTTGATTCTACTTCGGGCAAATAACGGTCGATTAATACCAGTGGAACTTCTTTCTGAATAAGGGATTCAACCTGCTTTTTGCACCCCTCGGCAGGAACAATAATAAAACCATCCACCTGACGATTCAGAAAAGTTTCAACTAATGATTGTGATTTCCTACAATTCTCGTCCGAGCTGCCAAAAATAACATTGTACCCATTTTTGATGGATTCGTCTTCTATAATCCGGGCTAGCTGTCCAAAAAAAGGGTTGGCAATATCTGCCACAATTAATCCAATGGTACTGGTCGATCCTTTACGAAGACTGAGTGCAATTTGATTTGGTTTATAATTTAGTTCTTTTGCTATAGCATGAACTTTTTTCACAACTTCTTTACTAACCCGCTTTTCTTTTTCTAGACCGTTAAGCACGTATGAAACCAACGCCGTAGAAACACCTACTTTGGCTGCAATGTCTTTTAATGAAACTTTTTTTTCCATACGAACTTAATTGCTTAAACGATTAAACAAAAATATGCTTAAACGATTAAACAACTTAGAAATTCAATGTGTTTAATAACATAATTGGGAAAAACTATGCCCACATGGAATAGAAAAACAGCCAATTATGCATTGGTTTTACACAAAATCAAACAACACAAGAAACTGATTATCAAAAAGAAATAGAATTTAAGTCGGGTCAAACCTCAAACTTTATTGAGTTTATTCTGATTTTCTTATATGAATTGCAGCTCCCCCGTCGGCAGCAAGTGGTAAATTGATAAAATCTTCAGAGGTGACCTTCCTTTCTTTATAATCCAAGTGATTGGAATTTTTATCAACATCATCCGCATCAGTATATATTTCAGCGATATAATTCTGTCCTTTATCCAAAAATTCGAGCGACAAATTAAGCTCGCGCGCAGTGCTGTTATTTATTGAGCCAATCCACCAATCATTACCCTTTTTACGTGCAATAGTGAGATACTCGTTAAATTTTGCATTTGGAACTTTAATTTCATCCCACTTACCCGGGACTTTACATAAAAATTCAAAACCTGGTTGGCCTTCGTAAGCCATTGGATTGTCGCATAATGAAACCAGATGATTTTCGAGTACTACATACATTGCCAGCATATGGCAACGGGTACTAGTAACCAGAGGATTGGTATATTGTATTTTAAATTCAGATCTTGGAACAGCCCTGAATCCTCCCAGGTGGTAGTCGGTGCTACCTGCCAGCATTCTGGTAAAGGGGATCGAAATATCATGATCGGCATTTATTACTGT
>JBKDZK010000191.1:0-3201 GCA_047971205.1 Draconibacterium sp. | reverse complement strand
ATATCGATGCTCAGGTTGGTTCCCTCGCCCACTTCCCTAAAGGTGATCTCGCGCAAACGGCCAATTTCATTCAGAATATTGGGTATCAACTTCGACGGGGCACAGTAGGATATATAATTTTTAAGTTTGAAAAGCGTATAGTCACATTTTATCGATTGGATCTCCCTCAGGATCAATTCCGTTGGAATGGGATCAATAATCGGCTGCGGTTTCATCTCCGGCTTGATCGAATAATTGAAAAAACGCCGCACCTCAATGTCCGATTCCATGCTGTAGGTTTTGGCACGCAGAAAACGCCCAAACTGGTACACATCGCAAAAGTGATCCTGCTCCGTTACCGAAACCGGGCTCCCAATTCTCAGCTTAATATTCTTGTGTCGCTTGCTCAGCAACTCCGAGGGTAGCCGGGCATGTTTCAGCGACGGATGAATTTTGGCAAAAAACTGCAACAAGCGGCTGTTGCTTCCCTGGAACAAAACCGGCACCACCGGAACCTGCGCCTTTTTGATGAATTTCACAATCGGGAACTGCCATACCTTGTCGGTAACTCCGTCAAACGAGTCTTTGGTGCTTACATTAATCGCCGGGAAAAGACACAGTACACCATTGTTCTTCAAATGCGTATCGGCTTCTCCCAAACCGGCCATATTTTCCTCTTTTGTACCAAAGGGGTTTTCTGACAGGAAATATTCGGAAACCGGCTCTATCTTTTTCAACAGGAAACTTGCCAGCACTTTTACATCGCTCCGTACCATCGACAGGTATTTGATCAACAGCAAGCCGTCGAATCCGCCCAGCGGATGATTGGCCACCACAATCAACGGGCCTTCCTTCGGAATCTTTTTCAATTCACTCTCATCGAAAACCATGTTGATTTCCAGCGTTTTTATCAGCTCATCAATAAAATCCACGCCTTCTTTCTGAGCAATTTGGCTGTAAATTTTATTAAGCTTGTTAAAACGAAGAATATACATCAGAAATTTAGCGAAATAATCTCCGCTGGCCAGGATGGCAGGTCGATCGTTGAACAGATCTTTCGGATTCAGTAACTCCATTTCTTGTTGCTAACGGTGTAAAACCTCAAGTAGTACCTTTACAAAAATAGAATGTTTTTTCAATTTTAGTTTTCAAACCATGTTTTATTTCCCCTTTCTACAGCGGCCTTTCCATTACTTATCAGATAAACAAGGCGATATGCTTTTTTTTGATCATATTTGCCCCCTGCTTGTTATAGGTAGAGAAAAACAAGAAAAATTGGAGAATAAAACGGATATAAGCCTTTGGCTTCCCACATCGAAAAAAGAGGTGCATCAGATGGGATGGGATGAGATCGATGTGATCCTTTTTACGGGTGATGCCTACATTGATCACCCGTCGTTTGGCGCTGCGGTAATTGGAAGGGTTCTGGAACACGAAGGCCTGCGTGTGGCCGTTGTTCCGCAACCGAACTGGAAGGACGACCTGCGTGATTTCAAAAAGCTGGGGCGCCCGAACCTGTTTTTTGCGGTAACCGCCGGAAACATGGACTCGATGGTAAACCACTACACGGCCGGCAAGCGCAAACGTTCGGCGGATGCCTACACGCCCGGCGGAAGATCGGGGCAGCGCCCGGACTACGCCACCATTACCTACTGTAATATTTTAAAAAAGCTATACCCCGATGTGCCGCTTGTAATTGGCGGAATTGAAGCTTCGTTGCGACGGGTTACCCACTACGATTACTGGTCGGATAAGTTGATGCCTTCGATTTTGGAAGATACAAAGGCTGACATTCTATTTTACGGAATGGGTGAAAAGACGATCGTGGAATTTGCCAGGCTTGTAAAACGGGGCATTCCTATTGAAAGCCTTACATCAATTCCCCAAACTGCCTTTATGGTTGGAGAGGATGAAGCTTATGCCACCAAAAAGAACTGGGATGAGCTGGAGCTGGCTTCGCACGAAACCTGCCTCGCCGACAAAAAAGAGTATGCGCGCAATTTTATGCACATCGAGGAAGAGTCGAATAAAATGGAGGCTAAAAAGCTGGTTCAACGTGTCGGTAACAGGAAAGTAGTAGTAAATCCGCCATGGCCCACTTTCAAGGAAAGTGAAATCGACAAGGTTTACGACCTGCCCTACACTCGTTTGCCGCATCCGCGCTACAACAGCAAGGAAACCATTCCGGCTTACGAAATGATCCGGCATTCGATCAACATTCACCGCGGATGTTTCGGGGGGTGTACTTTTTGCACCATTTCGGCACACCAGGGGAAATTTATCGCCAGCCGTTCCGAAAAATCCATTTTAAAGGAAGTTGAACAGGTAACGCAAATGCCCGACTTTAAAGGTTACATTTCCGACCTGGGAGGCCCGTCGGCCAACATGTACAAAATGAAAGGCATTCACGAAGAGATTTGCAAAAAATGCAAACGCCCGTCGTGTATTTTCCCCAGCATTTGTAAAAACCTGGATACCAACCACCAACCCATGCTCGACCTGTACGCAAAAGTGCGTCAGCACCCTAAAGTCAAAAAAGCCTTTGTGGGAAGCGGTATCCGTTACGATATGATCCTCGAGAAAACCAACAACGAGGAGGCGAACAAAGCCAACCATCAATATTTACGCGAGGTGATCAAACACCATGTTTCGGGGCGCTTAAAGGTAGCTCCCGAACACTCGTCGGACGAGGTGCTGAAGTTTATGCGAAAACCTTCTTTTAAATTGTTTGAGGAACTGAACGAGGAGTTCAAACGCATCAATAAAGAAGAGAATTTAAACCAGCAACTGATCCCGTATTTTATTTCGAGCCACCCCGGCAGTAAATCGGAAGACATGGCCAACCTTGCCATTCAAACAAAAAATATGGATTTCAGGCTGGAGCAGGTGCAGGATTTTACACCCACTCCCATGACACTGGCCACCGTGGTTTATTATTCGGGCTACCATCCTTACACGATGGAGGAAATTTACACCGCTAAAAACCGCGATGCCAAGGAAAAGCAACGCCAGTTCTTTTTCTGGTACAAAAAGGAATTCAAAAACAAGATCATCAACGACTTAAAATCAAAAGGACGCGATGACCTGGTTAAAAAACTTTTTAATAAATAACACGCTGTAAAACACAAGAAAATGATTCGTAAAAAACTCTTACCCCTTTTATTGATTTTACTGACAGGCTGTGCTGAATTAACCCAACTGGCGCAGCAAACACTTGATGCC
>JBKDZK010000190.1:0-3924 GCA_047971205.1 Draconibacterium sp. | reverse complement strand
TTTTCTTCGGAAGATAATTTCTGGAACCAGGTAGTGGAAATAGAAACGGTGCTGGAAGCCGAAGAATTGCTTTGGCGCATCAAGGAAATAGAAGAAATGCTGGGTCGGAAACCCGCACAGGAAAGCGATGAGCGCTACACCTCGCGCCCGATGGACATCGATATCCTATATTTTGATGACGCCTATTTTGAAACCCAGTCGCTGACAGTGCCGCACCCGCGTATCCAGGACCGGCTGTTTGTGCTGGTTCCGCTGGTTGAAATTGCCCCCGAATTCAAACACCCCCTGCTGCGCATGACCAACCTGACCCTGCTGGATAATTGCAAGGACAAATCGATTATCCGTAAAGTTGAGCTTCCGCCTGCTGCCCCCTCCTAATGCCCGGCATTGTTTTGTAAATTTTAAATCATCTAACTATGAACAAATCGCTTTTCCTTGTTGCCTCCCTTCTCCTCGTTCTTTTTTCGTGCACCCGTAAAAACGAGTTAACGCTGGTCAAAAACGGGCAAAGCCATTACGAAATACAAGTTCCTGACAATGCGGGAGCCACACTTGAAAAAGCCGCCGAAGAGCTTCAAAAATACCTGCTGGAGATTTCTTCGGCAAAACTTCCCATAACATCCGGGGAAAATGCCGATACCCAGAAACCTGTCATCCGTATTCAAAACGATGCCAACCTGGCGCCCCATACAGTCTCTTATTTTTCTGACGGTAAAAATCTTGTTATTTCGGGTGCCGACGAGCAAAGCACGCTGTATGCTGTTTATGCCTTCCTCGAAAATGAACTGGCTTGCCAGTGGTTCTCGCCTGCGGCGGAAAAAGTGCCGGTAGTTTCCACCCTCTCCGTTCCCGCAGAACTGAACTATGTTTACACGCCCAACATTACGACACGAACGGTACATTCGCGGCTGTTTTATGAAAATCCTGATTTTGCAGATAAGCTAAAGGTCAGTCATGATGCCTTTCCCAATTATGCGCCGGTTGCCCGGGTACACACTTTTCATCGTCTGGTTCCCGGAGAAAAGTTTTTTCACAGTCACCCCGAATATTTTGCGCTGCGCGACGGCATACGCAAGCAAACACAATTGTGTCTGAGTAACGAAGAGGTGCTGAACATCGTAATCGATTCGGTGCGAACCTGGTTTGAAAGATACCCCGACCAGCAGGTTGTTTCGGTTAGCCAGGACGACAATACCCAGTATTGCCAATGTGAAGCGTGTAGTCAAACAGATACACAGGAAGATTCTCCCAGTGGTTCGATGATTCGTTTTGTAAATGCGGTTGCCAAAGAGTTTCCCGACAAAACCATTTCGACACTGGCTTATCAGCACACGCGAAAACCTTGCAAAACCAAGCCACTCGACAATGTGCTGATCACCCTTTGTTCGATTGAGTGCGACCGCAGTGCGCCCATCGAAGAAAAATGCACCGATTTTGCTGAAGACCTGGTCGGCTGGAAAGCACTTACCGAAAACATCCGAATCTGGGATTACACCACGCAATTCACCAATTTTCTGGCTCCTTTCCCGAACATCATGACTTTGCAGCCCAATATCCGCTTTTTCAGAGATAACAACGCCACCTGGATTTTTGAACAACACAGTCACAATCCCAGCGAGCTGTTTGAGTTACGTTCGTGGTTAACTGCCAAATTGCTTTGGAACCCCGATTTGGAAACCGATGAACTAATCACCGAATTTACCAACGGTTATTACGAAGAAGCAGGACCTTTTGTTGAAAAATACGTCAAGCGGATACACGAGGAACTGGCCAAACAACCTGACTTTTTCCTCTATCTGTATGGCGATCCCGCACAGGCTTTTATTTCTTTTCTGAAACCGGAATTATTGCAGGAATACAACTCACTTTTCGACGAGGCAGAACAGGCCGTTGCTTCCAAACCGGAAGTTTTAAAGCGCGTCAGAGCTGCCCGAATAAGTACCGATTACGCATCGCTTGAAATGGCAAGAAACGGAATGTCGGATGATTTTCGCTTGCTGGATGATGGTCAAATAAGCCAAGCGCTGAGCCAGCATTTTCAGCGTTTCGAACAAAGTTGCCGGGATGAGAACATCGCCCTGATGAACGAAATGGGCTATACGGCAGATGAATACCTCGGGGCTTATCAAACGCTTCTGAAACGCGCAGGACAAAAAAACCTGGCCCGCGGGTCGAAAGTACAATTACTGACGCAGCCTAAAAAATACGCCGACGAAGATCCGCAGGTGCTAACCGACGGAGCTTTTGGCGGAACCAGTTTCTACGCCAACTGGCTTGGTTTCGAAGGCAACAACCTGGAAGCCGTGATCGATTTGGGCGAAGTAAAGGAATTCAGCTACGTCTCCATCGCCTTTCTACAGGTGACCAACCACATTGTGTTTTTCCCGGAGCAGGTAAGTTTTTCTACTTCTGACGACGGCACGAAATATACTCTGCTGGAAACCGTTTCAACACAACATCCGATCTCAACAGAAAGCAAAAGAAACGACATTGAATTGTTTGAAGTGCAAAATCACCCGGGCACAGCGCGGTACATAAAAATAAAGGCAAAGAATGTCGCCAAGGCACCGGCCTGGCACAATGCAGCAGGTTTACCCGTTTGGATTTTTGCCGATGAAGTAACCGTCAATTAAAGCCGGCGGAGCAATTCGATGTATTCTTCTCCTGACAGGCGAAAAAAGTCGGCCAGATTTTGATTAAGCGAAAGTAAGTTCAAGTCCTGGGCATCACGAACCAGTTGTTTCATTTTCCGGATGTCGCCGATGCTCAGGGCATAAGTCTCGCGGCTGATTTCCTTAATAAAGATATACCAGTCGTGGTCATCACCGAGCTGATCGGTAATGTAATGAAGTTTTTCGAGCACGGTTCCCGGTACTTCAGTTTGCCCCGGTGCTTCCAGTTCTGATTGGTACCACAGCGTTTTCAATTGTTTACGCAGGTTATGATACAGCTCGGTATCGTAACCCGATGCAATAAACCGGTACCAATCTTTGCTTTTCTGAAAAGTAGCTCGAAGTTCATCAAAAACAAAAACGGAATAATCGGAGGAGATCAACAAGGGAAGCAGCGTTTCCCGTCCGTTGTTCATCAGGCGAAGAATGTCATCCAGCACCTTCTCTTTGGTAATCAATTCATCCAGGCTTTCGTCATTGGTCTGCGTCAGTTTTTCTTTGAGTGAGTAATTGATGCTTTCGTCGAGCCCGCCTGTTTCAGCAATAAGCCGATCAAGCAATTGCAGGTTTACGGTTGATTCGCGCCCCAAAGTGAGCCGCCGCGCAATAATCCGCAGTGGCTTTCTGAACTTGTCCACTTCGGGCTGAAGCTCGGCAGGAAATAGTTTGAGCAGGGCACTCTGCCGCTTAAACGATTTTCGTATTTCATGCACCTTTATCTCCGGTGGTACGTCGTCTGCTTCGCACAGTTCCTTCACTCGTTGTAACTGGGTTTGAATTGCCGCTATGAGTTCTTTCTTGTGGGCCTCTTCCATAACATTTGCTTTTCAGGCATTTAGAATCAATGGTATAGATACAAAAAAAGCTGTCACAAACGACAGCTTTTGGCAATATTATTCATATTCATACCCTGACTTTGAGTCAGGGTATGAATAATCTGTTTTCATTAATTGATCATTTCAAAGCCGGTAAACGGAACCAGTGCTTCCGGGATTTTAATTCCTTCGGGAGTCTGGTTATTTTCGAGTAAAGCGGCTACGATACGTGGCAATGCCAGCGCACTTCCGTTCAGCGTGTGAGCAATCTGCGGCTTTTTCACACCATCTTCGCGGTAACGCAATTTCAAGCGGTTGGCCTGAAATGCTTCGAAGTTGGAAACAGAACTCACTTCCAGCCATTTTTCCTGGGCGGCCGAGTACACTTCAAAATCGTAAGTAAGCGCCGATGTAAAACTCATGTCGCCGCCGCACAA
>JBKDZK010000189.1:0-22849 GCA_047971205.1 Draconibacterium sp. | reverse complement strand
ACTCCTTGGCTCTGCCACGGGGATAGTCAACTTCAAGAATTTTCTTTATTGCAGAATATCCAATGTAGAATTCCCAATATCCAATTTCCTGCATTTTGTTGGATATTTTACATTCAAAATTAAGAATTGGATATTTTTTAAGATTGACTTTCAGAAAAAAAAGGCCGTCCGTCCGTCAATTGACGTACAGACAGCCTTCGCGATTGCAAATAGAAAATTCTTTTAATTAAAGAATTCCTCTTTTAGTTTTTCCACCCACTTGCCGACTCTGTCTTTGGTTAAACGTGCCTGGTTCTCCTGATCAAGCGGAAGACCAATAAACTGATCGCCACGTTGTGCCCTGGATGCTTCGTAGGTGTAACCTTCCACCGAAGTTTTCCCTACTATTTTTGCTCCGCATCCTTCCAGAATCTCAGCCAAAAGACCGATTGCATCGCAGAAATTCTCGGGATATCCCTTCTGATCTCCCAAGCCAAAAATGGCAAAGGCTTTCTTTGAAAGGTCCATTTCTTCCAGATCCGGGACAAATTCATCCCAGTAATTGGGCAACTCCCCGTCGAACCAGGTGGGTGCACTTAAAATAAAGTGATCGTATTTTTCAATGATTTCTTTAGTCAACTCTTCTGCATTCACCGCTTCCAGTTGGTCTTTTCCAAAAGCCTCCGTAATCTTCTCGGCAACTTTTTTAGACTTTTGCGTGTGAAAGCTATATATAATCGCTGTTTTACTCATGATTCAAAGATTTTAGTATTCAATTAATTCTTTTGCAGCATTGTAAATTCTCTGCACATTTGGCAACACGGCACGTTCCAGTATGCGGTTGAAACCTACAGGAGTGTAGGTCGATCCCACTCGTTTAACCGGAGCATCAAGGTATTCAAATGCTTTTTCATTCAAAATAGCGCTTAATTCACCACCAAATCCTCCAAATACTTTGTCTTCGTGAACAACGAGCACTTTATTGGTCTTTTTAACTGAATTAAGAATGGCTTCTTCATCCAGGGGAACCAGCGAACGTAAATCGACTACCTCTACATTTGCCAAACCTTCTTCGGCCAGCTTGTTGGCGGCATCGAGACTTAAATGTGTCGTGTTTCCGTAGGTAATAATGGTAAGGTCTGTACCTTCTCTTCGCACGCGGGCTTTTCCAAACGGCACTTCAAAATCATCCGGCACAGCCGTGGCTGCTTTAGGATCCTGGTACAATGCCTTTGGCTCCATAAACATAGTTAGCCCTTTTGAACGCAAAGATGTACGCAAAAGACCGGCTGCATCATCAGCAAACGAAGGATACACAATACGCACTCCCGGAATAGCAGCCAACGAACCTTCGATGTTTTGCGAGTGATACATTCCGCCTCCGATATAACCTCCGGAAGCTAAGCGAATGGTGATGTTTGGCGAAAATTTTCCATTCGATCGCCAGTAATCATGGCTGGTATCAACGTATTGTTCCATCGCCGGCCAGAAATAGTCAGCAAACTCGGCACCTTCAACAACCACGCGGATTTTTTCGTCGTAACGCGACATTCCGTTGGCAGTTCCCAGGATAAAGTCTTCGGCAATTGGCCCGTTGAATACACGTTTCTCGCCAAATTCCTGTTGCATCCCTTTTGATACGTTGAAAATACCACCTTTGTCCTTGTTGGCCATATCCTGCCCCCAAATAAAGGTATCCGGATTTTCTCTGAATTCTGCTTTTAAGGTTTCATTTAGCGCAGTAATGAGCTTTTTCTTTTCACCTTCTTGACTGTGCAATCCTTCCGGGTATTTTTCAGAAACCATTGGTTCGGCAAACACAAAATCATGAATCGATTCAGGCGCCGGATCCGGAGCTGCCATTGCCGCTTTGTGAGCAGCTTTGATTACCGCTTTTGTATCGGCCTCAATGGCTTGCAATTCTTCTTCAGTAAAACGATCGTAACGCAGTAATAATCTTCTGAATTTTCCAAGAGGGTCGTATTCGGCCACATAGTTTCTTTCTGCGTCAGAACGATAGAGAAGATGGTCATCTGAATTCGAATGAGACCCCATTCGCACGCAGTTGGCCTGCAAAATAACGGGTTTGCTTTCTTCAATGGCAAAACGCTTGGCTTCGGCCATTGCATTCATTGAATCGAACACATCTTTCCCGTTACAATGGATGATCCGGGTATTTTTGAACCCTGAAAAGTTATTGGCAACTTTTCGCTGAGCTGTCTGGTCTTTCTTCGGAACTGAAATTCCATAGCCGTTATCCTGGAAAACAAATACAACCGGCAATTCCTCTTTATCAGCCCCGGTTATTGCTTCGTAAACATAACCTTCGCTAACCGACGATTCTCCCTGGCTGCTGATTGAAACCACCTTTTCGTCGTAATATATAATCGCACGGGCAACCCCTACTGCATGAAGCGTGTGGTTTCCGGTAGCCGACGAAACACTGTGAATGTTCCATTCAGGCTTTGCCAGGTGGTTCGACATATGGCGTCCACCACTCGACGGGTCAGTAGCCTTTGAAATACCATTCAATATTATTTCCTCGGCTGTCATTCCGCACGAAAGTGCGGTCAGCATATCGCGGTAATACGGGAAAATGTGGTCTTTATTTTTCTCGAAATGCTGCCCGATGGCCAACTGAATACCATCGTGCCCGGCATAAGGCGCATGATACGACCAACCAATCGCCTGTTTCAGGTAATTGGGGGCTTTTTCGTCAATTGCGCGCCCAACAGTAAGTAAACGGTACCATTTCTCCAGCGTTTCTTTTGGAGTCGTTTTGATCGTATAAAGTTTTGGTACTTTTAAATCCTTCATAATAAAATTAAATTGCGCGGTTTGTATCAAAATTTTCTAAAATATCAGCTATTCGGCGCAGGAATGCTCCGCCCAAAGCACCATCAACTATGCGGTGGTCGTACGATAACGACAGGAACATTTTGTAACGTATTGCAATTACATCGCCACTTGGAGTTTCCAGAACAGCTGGTTTTTTCTCAATAATACCTGTGGCCAGAATGGCTACCTGTGGTTGGTTTATAATGGGTGTTCCGATGATATTTCCAAAGGAACCAAAATTAGTGATAGTGAAAGTTCCTCCCTGAATTTCAGCAGGATCCAGTTTATTCGTGCGTGCAGCGTTTGCCAAACGGTTTAACTCTTTGGTAATACCAATCAGGTTGCGTTGTTCCGCATTTTTAATTACCGGAACAATCAGGTTTCCATCTGGTTTTGCTACTGCTATACCAACATTTATATCTTTTTTAAGGATGATTCTGTCGCCGTCAACCGAAGAGTTTACCATCGGGAATTCGGCCAAAGCCATTGCGACAGCTTCTGTAAATACCGGCATGAAAGTGATCTTTTCACCGTATTTTTGTTCGAAGACATCCTTGTTTTTCTTTCTCCAGAGTACCAACTCGGTCACATCTGCTTCAACAATTGAAGTTACGTGAGGCGAAACCTGTTTCGACATAACCATGTGGTCAGCAATCAACTTCCGGACACGATCCATCTCAATTACCTGATCGCCAGCTCCGACAGAAACCGGCATTGGAGCCTTTCTTTCAACGGCAGGAGCAGCTTTTGGCGCTGAAGCCTGTACTAAAGGAGCCGCCTTGGGTGCTGGTGCCGTCCCTTTGTTATCCAGGTAAGCCAGTATATCTTTTTTCTGAACACGTCCGCTTGCACCTGATCCTTCAATGGATTCCAGTTCTTCCAGTGAAACATTCTCCTGTTTTGCGATTGTCTTCACCAGCGGAGAATAAAAACGATTGGACAATTTGCGGCTGTCATCTACCGAACTCTCTTTTGTTTCATCCTGAGCTTTAGCTTTTTCAGTTTTTGCGTCAACGGGAGCGGCTTCCTCCGACGATTCTTCCACTTCACCGTCTAAACTAATAACAGCGAGAACTTCCCCCACAGCAACAAGGCTGTCTTCGGGATATAAGATCCTGGTAACAACTCCGTCAACCGGAGAGGGAATTTCAGAGTCCACTTTGTCGGTGGCCACTTCAAATAACATGTCGTCTTCTTCGATTGTATCTCCCTCTTTTACAAACCATTTGGTGATTGTTCCTTCCTGGATACTTTCACCTAACTTGGGCATTACGATGTTAAAGCTTGCCATACTATTAGATTCTTTAATTATTTTATTTTGCTATTTGCAGTTTCTATAACGAATTTAAAATTGAAATGTTCACATTGCAATTTCAATTCGACGCAAAAATATAACTAATAGAAGGTCTACCCTAAAACAAGCCGATAAAAAACACTAAAAAGTATTTATCTGTTATAGATTTTATTGAAGAAGATAACCGCGAATACAGTTATCACTATTGGAAACAAATCAAAATGACTATTTCAAAGCGCTAAAAAACAAATGTAATTCACTTTATAACATTTGTAACTCGCCAATTAAATCATTCATTGACTGCATCTTATGACGTAGCATATAATCCTTCAACTCTTTGATGATCTGAACAGGAAGTGTTGGGTCTTTAAAAACTGCGGTACCTATCTGAACAACAGATGCACCGGCCAGCATAAATTCAATGGCATCGGCAGCATTCATAATTCCTCCCATTCCAACTACCGGGATCTTTACTGCATTGGCCACCTGCCATACCATCCGAAGCGCGATCGGCTTAATAGCCGGCCCGGATAAACCGCCGGTGATGGTTGATAGTTTTGGCTTCCTGGTTTCCGCATCAATTGCCATTCCCAGAAAAGTATTTACCAGAGATACTGCATCGGCGCCCTGCCCTTCTACAGCCCGGGCTATTTCACTGATATCCGTAACATTTGGCGACAGTTTCACGATCAGGGTTTTATCATAGACCTTTCGTACTTCCCGCGTAACCATCTCTGCTCCCGGACAACTTATCCCAAAAGCCATCCCTCCTTCTTTTACATTGGGACACGAGATGTTTAATTCAATGCCACGAATCTTGTCCAGTTCATTTACTTTCTCGGTTAAAGCAATGTAATCTTCTACCGTAGAACCGTTGACATTAATAATTAACTGTGTATCGTAATCTTTTATTTCAGGGTAAATGTTTTCTATGAAATAGTCGATGCCCTTGTTTTGCAGACCAACAGCATTTAACATTCCGTAAGGAGTCTCAGCCATGCGGGGGTACTCGTTGCCATCCCTGTTTTTAAGCGTACTGCCCTTTAAAAAGAACCCGCCTACTATTGCCGGGTCAAAGAAATCGGCCATTTCGCGTGCGAAACCGCAAGTGCCAGATGCCAGGGTGATTGGATTTTTAAACTCCAGGTTGTGAACTTTTACTTTTAAATCTACCATTTCAACTCATTAATATTAAATACCGGTCCATCAGTACAAACACACAAATTTCCTTTATTGGTTGGCTCAATACAGCACAGACACACACCAAATCCGCAAGCCATCAGGTTTTCAAGCGAAACTTCACAAAAAACACCGGTAGCTTTGGCAACTTTTGCAATGGCACGCATCATTCCGTCTGGTCCGCACGCATATACTTTGTCGTATTTAGTAAGATCATTTACAAAAACCGAATGCTGTGTCACAAAACCTTTCTCGCCCATTGAACCATCCTCTGTTGCATAATGCAGGTTGGCGTATTTCGAGTAGGATTCAACATCAATGTGGTCTTCTTTGCTTCCAGCTCCCAGCAAAATATTAACCTGTGTTTTGTCTAAACCTGATTCTTTTGCCAAAAACAACATCGGAGCAACTCCGCTTCCACCGCCAATCAGTAAAACTTTATCGGTTGAAGACGGATAAGTAAAACTTTTTCCTAGCGGATACACCAGGCTAACATTTCTACCCGGCTCTATCTCAGTCAGTTTTTTTGATCCTCTTCCTAGAATTTTTACAATCATAGAGATAGTATTATCGTTGTAATCTACCTCGAAAACGGAAAAAGGTCTACGGAGAAATATCTCTTTTGAATCACTAATCTCCACATTTACAAACTGCCCGGGAAGAATATTTGGTAATACAGAATTGCTCTTTACTTTAATCAGAAAATTGGTAGCATTCAGAGGTTTATTGTCGACTACCACAAAATCAGCTACAAATTTTTTTGCCATGCGTTTAAATTTGCGCACAAAGATAATAGATTATTTCTGCTTGAATGCAATAAAAAAGACCGTATGAAACGGCCTTATATGAGAAACTTATAATTAGATAAAAAATAAAGGGTCTTGTTTGATACAGCACAAATGTAACCAAATTATTTACATCTGCAAATTATTTTTTAAACAAAATACAACAACATTCCTATAAAACCAGAAAGGCCGCTATTGCTAGTGGCCCAAGCGACTTCTGGATTTATCAACTTAAAATTGGGTTTGTAAAAATTGTAATCTGCTAATCATCTTGTCTTTTGTCTTTGTTGTAATTTGATTACGAAACAAATGTAAATATTACATTTCACATATACAAACATTTATTGATTTATTTCTGTAAACATCGCAATGATTTGCAAAAACATTTGTTAGTGGTCTGTTTACAAATGTTTTTAGAAAGAGTATTCCGTTACTTTTTACTTTGAAAGGTAGAAAAGGTGCCATCTTTATAAAGTAAGATGATCTTCTCAACAGCATCCGACGAAAGAATTTGAGCGGTATTGATTTCCGATTTGGGTTCAATCTTTTCGGATCGTTCTTCAGAGGAAGTTTGTTTAGGCAAAATGTCTTGTTGAATTGGCTGTTTAAGCTCTATTGGAGCACTTTTATGTGAGTTGTGATTGCTCTCGGTCATCTCTCCTAAACCGGTTAGCAACCAACGCGCATTAAGATCCTGAAACACTAAGAGCATTTTCTCAATGAAAGCAGCTCCTGGTTTGTTTCTGCCATTAAGTATATGAGAGATATTTGAACGTTGCACTTCTAACATCGACGCAAGTTCCCCTGCATTAATATTTTTATAATCTATATACTCTTTGATTCTGTCTTTCATTTTTTCATAATTAGATTAACACTTGGGCAATCCAATTAAGTTGTGCATCCAGTTAATCTATCGCTTTATACACTACAAATGTAACATTAATTTTTACTTTGCCAATAAAATCAGTTCCATTTTTTTTGCAAAAATAACTGTAATATTTAAACCTTATATCTATAATTAACTTTAATTGAAGTGGTTATTGGGTTGGATAATAGTAACTTAGTTGACATAACCAAACAACTAAATGCAGAAATGTAGATATGTAATCATTATCGGTGCATTCAACTTCACGTAAATGTCGTAAGTTGCTGATACAATGAAAAATAAAACATACATACGCTACTGTAAAAACACCTATTTTCAGATCATCATTATATTAAAACTGTAAAATTCCAATCGTTTTCTTTTGTAACTAATTACTCTTGTCACCTATTTTTATTTAGTACAATAATTTTATCACCAAAAAACAACATGTTACACTTGTAATGAACCATGAAATCACACATGCAATTATAAATACATATGTAATTATTATCTGTCTGGCATTTAGTTACAAAAGTAATGGTGTTGTTTCTTTCACTTTCCCGGATGAATAGTTCCCCTACACTACTTTTCTCCGGGGCTATACCTTATCTGTGGCTATTATTTGTGTACGAGATGATTATCAAAAAAATATTCAAATCTCAGCGTCTTTAAATGGCTCCCATAAGTATTTATAACTCTAATAATAAGCGAGTTATTGTAGAAACGACTTAATAAAAAGTATTAAGCAAATAATGAAAATGAGGATATTTCCTGGTTTTTATGGTTAAATATCTACAACGAAGAAAAATCGACTGATAATAGAAGAGCAACATTCGCACTCTTCACTTCGGGTAAATATGAAACACGACCTCCAATTTGAACCGGAGCATAAAAACGCAGAAAATTGACGTCATTCAATATCTCTACTCCCAAGGACGAAATATTCTGAGAAAAGGTACCGCTTACCTGACCGTTGGAGTAATAATTACGAATCATGTGCGCATAGTCGAAAAAAAGCGAAGCACTCACTCTTTTTACATATGCTAGTCCGCCAAGGCTCCAATTGGGATTTAGTAAAGGAAGTTTATAATCAACACTTCCGACCAACATTTCTTTGGTGGAAGTTCGTTTCCATCCCCTTGGAAACCGAATATCATCGGAGTAACTGTAATGATCACCGTTTAAGCGTTTCTGCGCTCCGCCATAAAGTCTTAATCCGTGATTTGCTTTTATACCCGGCAAATACATAATACCTTCGCCGCTTAGCAGGCTTCCCAAATTGTGGTCGCCAAAAGGAGAATGAACATAACTTCCATCCAGTATTATTCCAAAGTCTGGGAGTATATCCTGGTAGCTACGTTTCCTGATTTGATGGTAATACATGCGGTAAGTTAGCGACTGAAATGAGCCGTCTGGAAAGCCGTCCGGAGCCGAGGCATCGGCCTTGTAATGTGTGAAATCATAGCGAATTTCGGGCTGAAGCAAACGATGAAAGATACCGCGGGTAAGATTTACCGGAAACTGAATGGTTGTACTCAGATTGATATCCCGCCAGTCAAAACTCCTGACGGTCGTATCTATGGATACTACTTGCCCATTCTGCACATATTCCGTAACCTGGCTGTATTGGGAAGACCGGTTTCCTCTGCTAATTTCAAAATCGATTACCGGATACCAGCCTTTATAAATATAATGGGTATACAAGCGCCCGTAACTCCCGGCACTATTCCATTTGTATCCCAGCACCGTTTCTGCTGTCCCCAGTTTATTTTGGGACATAAGGCTAACACCCGGTTCAAACTCGTAAGCATACGGATCTACAAAAACCGGCGCCCAGCTATGAAAATTAAACAGATTGGCCGCCTTGCTGTATTTTTCTGACGTATAACGGGAGGTATCACTGGCATGAAGATCAGGAATACCTTTTTCCTGACCGGCCAGCGAACCAGCCAAAGGATAGGTCTCTTTCCTAACCTGGTTGAATTCTGCTGATCTCAATATATTTGGTTGAATCAAACGATAACCATTCGCAGTATAATCGCTTAAAATTATCCCGCCAGCAGCATTAACAGCCGGATAAGCAGCCCCAAAACGAGGTTCGTAAACTTGCTCAATTTTGTTTGTGTTTAAATCAAAGGAATAAAGTGCGTCTTTTCCTGAATAAGCACTTATAAAATACAGCTTGCTTTTACTGATTTCCAATTGTTTTATATCTCCCAGATCCTGGTCAAACAGAATGCTGAATTTCTGTGATTTCAGGTTAAACCTTGCCAAACGTTTGCCATGCCTGGTAAGCAAAACTGCAATCGCTTCTTTCTGATTTAACCACTGGGGCGATAAAAAATAGTTATTCTCCGGAGTCTGATAGCGGCTTTCCATTTTGCCCGAAGCCACATCGTAAACAGTGAGGTAATAATTACTTGAGAAGTCGGCTTCAACTACCAAAACTTTATCATGCGTGGAAGAAAGTACCGGAGCAAAGGCTTTAAATTCGGTATCGAGACTTGTTTTGTGTTTTGTTTTCACATTCAGCAGCTGAATAAGCGATCGCCCGCTGTGCGACCAGCGAAGATCGGGTATTTGCTCCGACCAAACAATCCATTCTCCTTCGTAACTGACAGATTCGTCAAATATAACCCCGGGACGATGAATCACTTCTTCCTCACCTTCCTGATTTATTTTTACAAAGGCCGGGATATCGTCAAAACTGGTTTTGTAAGAGAGCATCTCATGGTCGTTAAGCCAATGATTGTACTCATAATTTGTGTGTTTTTTGGATGGTTTTGAAATGGTCAAACTTCCCGGCTCCACATAAGCTGCATCTTCCCTTTTCCAAACATGCGCCAAACTGTCGAACACCGATTCATAAAGCTCAACCTTGTTCATTCCTGTTTCCGTTTTTAGAGCGGCATTAAACGGTGTGAGCGAAAAAGGTTTCCTGCCAACACGCTCCATCACTTTTTCCCAAAGGTCAGCTCCATAACGCTCACGTGCGTTGCCCACCAAATAATAGCCTAACTTGTAGTGGTTCGGAACGTAATCTTTGAACGATCCCAAATACGCTTTATCGTACGAATCCATTCCTTTTTCAACAACCAAAGCGCGGTGTTCCATCAGAAACGAAGGCAAGCGCCCGCGACCGTATGCACTAAGTGCTGTTTCTGTTACCACCGCATCTCCTTCAATAAACCACCACGGCAGATAAGTTCCAAAAACCAGCGCCGTTCCTTGTTCCCCCAAAAGCAGTTTGATAATTTTTGGCAGTTCTGAATTTATTTTATCGATCTGAACTACGTGCCTGAATTCGTGAACCGCCAGCTGCTCCAACCAGTCGAGCGCATAAATTGCCTGGTGCGGCGTGGTATAAAATTCAGAACGTTTGGGCGCATAAGCAACCAGACCATTCGAATTTACGGTTTGCGTATGCAGGATTACCGATATTTTTTGTGGCTCGTATTTTAATGAATAGCTTGCATAATCGTACACTTTCTCCAGTTTTTGAGCCAATAGCTGTGCCTGACTTTCATAATAGTCAGGAAAAATAAGTTGAAAATTTTCGGTATTAATCTGGCGCCATTTTATCGAAGAAGGATCTTGTCCTGTTTGAAAATATTGCGCCTTCGCCACAACTGCTCCTAGCAAAAAGAGAAAAAAGAGTAATTTTTTCATGCGTACGGTAATTGGCATCCAAAATACTCAAAGCAATTCAAAAAAAAACAAAAGCCCGGAAAAATCCGGGCCTTCTGCCTGCTTTTGTTTTTTGTTTCAAATCTATTGTTCGTTCACACCAAGTATGGGTATTGGGTTGTCATCATCCGACTGATTTAGCACCGACTGATAAAAAGTAGCGAAAGCTGAATGTCTCCACATCCGGGCAAAAATGATCCCCACAAAGAACACCATTAGCCCCCCGATTGTGATAAAGAAAGAAAGGATCAGCATTGCAAATATTTCCCATCCGTGCCCGCGGGTCATCTGCCAGCTTTTTTCCACCGCTTTCATGGCTTCCAGGTTTTTATCCATTACCAGGTACGGCACAAATATTAACCGGCACAAAACAATAATGCCAGGGATAATAAGCATAATAAACCCGATCGCTACCAACGCCACCACAATCAGGTTGGCGAGTATAATGTTCAGGTAATTTTTCCGGAATCCTTCAAACAATGTTTTTAAATCGGTGTCTTCGCCGCGCATTGCCTGGAGAAACATTAAATCTCTGCCATATTTAATAACCGGCAGAAATAAGAAAGCATAAGCCAGTCCAAACAAAGCCACCGGCAATAAAATGAGCCCGGTAAACAGCGAATGATGATCATCAAATTTCCCCCCCCGCTGACGGGCCGTTTAGCAATCCCATAATAATCACAGCCACGAAGAGCATCAGAAACGATTTTCCAAACATCGTACGCCATCCGTAACTGAAACTTCCTCCGATGGAGGGAATCTGATTGTAATAATTGTCGCGTTCCATTTCTTGTAATTTTAATTTGTTTCTAAACTTTGTTTTTTGTTTTCGTTGACTCAAAGCTACGGTATCCTTCAAAATTTTCCTTCCTACTTTAGTTGGATTTCTTAAATTCACTACTTTCGTAGTTAGCAGCAAATACCGGGAGTTCGTAAAATTGTACGACACTACTTTAGTTTCAGAATAATGTGGATCGGCAACCTTGTTTACATCATCGTATTTATCATTTCCGGCGGAATGGCAGCGCTGGGAATTCTTACCGCTATCCAGTTATACCAAACCCGGAAAAAGCTGGCAATGGCCATGTTGCTTTATCACCAGATTTTCCTTTTCTCGTTTTTAATTTACAGCATTTGGGGCAAAGTAGTTCTGCACCTTTTGCTCAACGACCTGCAACTAAGTACCGAGCTTAGTTCCAAGCTGGCGTTTTTCTTTCCGATGATCGGCATACCTTTTATGGTCGTAAGTTGGTTTATGTTGCTGAAGTTTTCCTTCCTGCTAAACGGACGCGACACTCAACCACTATTTGACTTTCTCTTTTTCCCTGTTTTGGTGCTGTTGGTTTTTCTGATTGATTTTCTGATTTATAAGGAAGTCATTGAAATGCCGGCCAATGCTACCCTTTTTGTTATCCGCATTATACTTGGGCTGAATCTACTGATACACTTGTTATTTCTGGTTCCCTTTTTTATTGCCGCCCCCCAGAAAAGGCTTACCAAAGAAACAGGATTTGGGAAAAAACAGGCACTGCTTTATTTTTTGTCTGTAGTTGTTTATTCCGTAGCCATGAACTTCTACGACACTTTTGATTTTATTTCGGGCGGAATTGCCATTGTCCTGCTTTTTACCACCGGGGTTTTTATTCCTTTAACCGTAAAACTGGGGCAAAAATTACCTTCCACAGAATTGAACATTGATTTTGAGGCCTTTTGCCAGGCTTATGAAATTTCAAAACGCGAAGCTGAAATCATCTTTGAGATCTGTGAAGGCCATAGCAACAAGATGATTGCGGAAAAACTATTCATCACCCTTCAAACGGTAAAAGACCACAATCACCGGATTTTTACCAAAACCGGCGTAAAGAGCCACGTGCAACTGGCCAACCTCGTTCGCGAGAAAACAGGCGGGCGGCAAAAGGATTTACGTCAAAAACACTGTACGACAGCATCATAAAAAAATAATGCAAAGGCGGCTTGTCGGTACGCAAAATCGAATTAAAGGTTGGAACCAGCCAATCACGGTTTTCAAACATTTCGCTGGCGCAACCTGCATTTTTGGCTTCATCGAGAATAAAAATACTTGTATCCCAACTGCCAAAAGAAAACAATGCCAAAGCAAATAGAAACAGGTACAATGGAAACAGGGTGTGTTCAACCAGTTTTTCGAGCGTTTTCATCGTTCATCAAACACTTTAAATGAATTGAATTCACATGCAAGTTATTGAAACTAAAGTGATACATAAAAACCTTCCTGTTAATTTTTTATGAATGAACGATTGCAGTATCTCCTTAAATATTTCAGAATTATTTCAGTTTTATATTTCTTACTTTGCATAAAAAAGGCGTGAAAATATTAATTATTGAAGACGAACCTTCCTTAAAAGAAATTCTCGAGCGCTACCTTACACAGGAACGCTATATTGTGGAAACGGCTGAAACATACGTGGATGCAATGAGAAAAATGGACGATTACGATTACAGCTGTATTCTGCTCGATATCATGCTTCCGGATGGTAGCGGCTTGTCGCTGCTGAAAAATTTGAAGGCCCTGAACAAGAAAGACAATGTAATAATTATTTCTGCCAAAGATTCGGTGGACGACAAAGTGGCCGGACTGGAACTTGGCGCCGACGATTACCTTACCAAGCCGTTTGACCTCTCGGAACTGAATGCCCGTATCAAAAGCGTTATTCGCCGAAACCAGGTTGGCGGACAATTGAGCGTTGTACTTGGAAACGTAAAGGTTTACCCCGATAAATTTGAAGTACATGTAAATGAAACGCCTGTTGAGTTGTTGCGAAAAGAATACGATATCTTGCATTTCTTTATGATCAGGCCCGGTTACCTGGTAAACAAAACCAACCTGGCTGAATCGGTTTGGGGAGACCACATTGACCAGGTTGATAATTTTGATTTTATTTATGCGCAAATCAAAAACCTTCGGAAAAAGCTGAAAGAAGCAGGTGCTTCTATCGAAATAAAATCGGTTTACGGCCTGGGTTACAGACTGGTTGCCGAATGAGTGAAGTAAAAGTTAAGCACGTACCAGGCATTTAAAATGTGCATCGGTTCTAACCATTAATATAAAAGTAAATGAAACTTGTCCATCGAATAACCATACGTATCTCCACAGTGCTGCTGCTTTTGCTCACTGTGTGGGCAAATATTTTTTATTTTATTCTGATGGATGAAATAAACGACGAAACGGATGATTCGCTGGAGGATTATTCGGAACAAATTATTACCCTGGCACTTGCCGGCCGGCAATTCCCCTCCGAAAACAACGGAACAAACAACAGCTATTTCATTCGGCCGGTAACCGATGAGTATGCCGCGCAACACGAAGGTTTTCGTTACAGCGACGAAATGGTGTACATTGAATCGAAAAAAGAAACAGAGCCGGCGCGCATCTTAAAAACAATATTTAGGAACTCTAACGATCAGTTTTTTGAACTAACCGTTGCCATTCCAACCATTGAAAAAGATGATTTGCAGGAAACCATTCTTTACTGGATAATTTTCCTGTATTTGCTGCTACTGGTAAGCATTGCCCTTGTTAATTTCTGGATTTTGCACCAAAGCTTCAAGCCCTTGTACGGACTTCTAAACTGGCTGAAAAGTTATACTATCGGCCAGAAAATTCCTGTTCTTTCCAATTCGACCAAGGTAGAAGAATTTAAACGCTTAAACGAAGCAATGCTGAAAACTGCCCTGAGAAATGCGGAAATGTATGAACAGCAAAAGCTATTTATCGGGCATGCTTCGCACGAAATACAGACGCCGCTGGCTATTTGTAAAAACCGGCTGGAATTGTTGATGAACGATCCTGAGCTTTCGGAAAAACAGCTGAAAGAGATCTTAAAAACATTAGAGGATTTGGATCACCTGGTTAAGCTAAACCGGACGCTGCTTCTGCTTACCAAAATTGACAATTCCCAGTTTCAGGAAACAAAAGCCATCAACTTAAACGACCTGGCGAAAAAACTTCTGGATGATTTTAATGAAGTTTTTGCCCATCAAAACATGGATGTTAAGATTGAAGAAAACAGCATTTTACATCCCCGAATGAATGAAACTCTTTCCAATATACTGATTAGCAACCTTCTTAAAAATGCGTTTGTACATAACCTGGAGCACGGACAGGTAAGTGTTTTCATTCAAAAATCGGAATTGATTGTTGAGAATAGCGGACAAACGAAGGCTTTGCCCGAAGAAGATATTTTTAAACGTTTTTACCAGGGAAGCAAAAAAGCGGGGTCTACAGGATTGGGGCTGGCACTTGTCGATTCTATTTGCAAATTATATAACATCAAGCGGGAGTACACTTTTAGTAATGGCAAACACCGGTTCCGGCTTGTCTTTCCGGCCTCAGTACTGATTTAACAGCACCTGATTCGCTCCCGAAAATTTCTAGAAAATTTAATTTTTAAGTGTCTGAGTGCGCTTATTTCAAATTTATTTCAGAATTGCCCCTCACTTTTGTCTCCGTAAACATTATCAAAAAACAGAAACCATGAAACATTCTTTTTTATTACTGTTCTGCCTTTTTGTTCTGAACAGCGGGGTAAAAGCCGGCAATTATAAAATGATTGCTTTTGAGCAACTTCCCGAGACTTCGCGGAAGTTTATAAAAGATCATTTTTCCGATCTGAAAATATCGTACACTGCCAAAGAGGTAAATTTTCTGGAGCTTAGTTACAAAGTAATCTTTGCCGACGGAAACAAACTTGAATTCTCGAGGAGCGGACAATGGAAAGAAATTGATTTCAAGTTTTCAGCCATCCCTCCGAGTGCCGTTCCCCAAGCAATACTGGATTTTGTAGCACAAAACCATGCTCAGCAAAACGTTCTGGAAATAGACCGGGAAAGATGGAAAACCGAGGTAAAACTAAGCAACGAGATGGAACTGAACTTTGACAACGATTACAATTTTATCGGGCTCGATGATTAATCTCACAGCTCTATCGACTCACAAAAAGACAGTATAGTTATAAGCGATAGAAAGCCACATTATCAATTAATATTAATTCATAAAACAATTAGAAATGAAGAAAACAATTTATTTCACATCAATTCTTTCGGCAGGCCTGCTGGCTGCTTCATGTAGCGACGACGACAACTCAATTTCAGTAAACGCCGCTGTAGAAGGTGCTTTTGAAGCCAAGTATCCCAACGTTAACAAAGTTGACTGGGATTTGAAAAACACCTACTATGTAGCCGAATTTACGATGGAAAACAGTGAAATGGAAGCCTGGTTCAGCCAGGATGGGAACTGGATCTTTACAGAAACCGATCTGGCATACCAGCAGTTACCGGAAGCTATCCGTAACTCTTTTGAAGCGGGGGAATATGCTTCGTGGGAAATCGACGACATAGATAAAGTGGAACGTCCCGAAGGAGAAGCCTTGTTTATCATTGAAGTGGAAAGTGGCGACAAAGAACTGGATCTGTATTTTACCAGTGAAGGTGAGTTACTTAAAGTAAGCGACAGCTCTTTGGACGACGATTATATTCCGCTCCCACTGTCGGAAGCCATCCTTTCGCACCTTGCTGATAATTACCCCAATGCGGTTGTCGTAGAATCGGAACTGGAAGACGGAGTATTCGAAATTCTGATAAAAGATGGGGATACATACCGGGAAGTTGAATATTCGGAGAATGGCACCTGGATAAAAACCACCACCGATGTAAAACAGGCAAACGTTCCGGAAGCAGTTATGACGGCGCTTGCCAATTCGGAATATGCAGCTTACGAAATCGACGACATTGAATTTGTTGAGACTGCCGATGCTGAATTCTACCTTTTTGAGCTGGAGCAAAACGACGCCGAAGTTTATCTGAAAATTTCTGCGGACGGTACAATCATCACAGAATAGTGAAAATTTAACGGTTAATACTTTTACAATCTATTAATACTTACTACGGAGCTATCCTGCTAAAAAAAGGATAGCTCTTTTTTGTAAATACTTTCGCAAGCTGATCTCTATCCCGCAAACACAAAAAGATTACACAATCATCCCGATTTTTTAACGTACAACCGGTTTTTCAGACTGGTAACTTACCTCGGGAACGGACTCTTCTACCTAGTTGTTTTTCGTTTTCTGATGCAGCGAAAGTTTAAGTTCTTTATCGTGTTTATTACGGCCATATTACTAAGTAACCTGCTTGTTTTCGTTTTTAAACAAGCTTTATTACCCGATGTGTACCGCCCATCCAGGTATTTTGAATTGTATGAAACATACCGGCTGCATTTTGTTCAGGGAGTTACTCTTCAAAAAAGAGATCTTCCTTAAGTTTTTCAATCCGGTCGAGGGCGTAAGAAATGTTCTTGCCGCCCTCTCCGGCTTCTTTGATGTATATATTATAGTAGTTTAGTGCCAGTGTTTTGTTGGAGTTAAATTCCTCGTAAGTAGTCGCAATCTCAAACAGAACCTCCACTTTTTCCGGGTTCAGTTCCAATGCTTTATTCAGGGCTTCAACCGACTCTTTGAACATTCGCTGCTGCCCTAATATTTGCCCCAAATGATGGTACATTTCGGCCACATAATCAGGCGTTGACGCATCAATTGCCCATTGCATCAGTTTTCCGGCCTGCTCAAAATCCTTCATCTTTTTGTAGCAAAGGCTTTGGTAATAAATCACCAGCGCATCATTCGGATTTAGCTGGTTCAGTTTATTAAAAATACCCAGCGCTTTGTCTTCAAAACCCGCAAAATAAGTGGCAATGCCGTAATTCATTTCGGTATCGTATTCCGGTTGTTTTTCCACTTCAAGGTATTTTTCGAAATGAATCATGGCCGGGCCGTAACGTTTGGTCCGGTAGAGAAACATGGCTTTTTCCAGCAACAAATCAGGATCACCCGGAAACTGAATCAGGCCTTTTTCAATGGTCGCCATAATCTGGTTCCCTGCTTTCTGCGGGGGGTCACAATTGATCAGGTTCAAGTACGAAGTATAATCGCGCGGGTTGACTTCCAGCACGTTTTCGTACAAATAAACGGCCTGCTTGCGTTTAAAAACCTTAAACGCACAATATGCCAACTGTTTATTCCAAAACACATTGGACGAATCGCGGGCATAAATAGTAGAAAATACATCGTAAGCTTTGTTATGGTCTTTCAGGTTGATAAACACACGGCCCAGTTTCCCGGCCAGTACCAGTTCGTCGGGCGCCAGGTCAACTGCTTTTTGATAAAATGAAACCGCATCCTGGTTGTTTCCTAAAATGGCAAAACTTTCGGCGGCTTCCCCCATCAATGTTACATTTTCCGGCTCGTGCATCAGTCCTTCAGAAAATGCTGCCACAGCCTGCTGGTAATCCTGCAGGTTTTGATACACCACTCCTTTTTTCAGGTACAACTCGGCCGAAGGGGCTTTCTCCAGCTGTTTATTGATTTCAACCAACGCCTTGGGATAGTTCTTATTTATAATCAGCTGGTCGATGGAATGCTGTGCCTGTGCAAAAACGGGAAGCATCAGAAGGCTGATCAGTATGTATTTAAACGTGTGTGTCATGTTTGCATGTCTATGTTCTGTTTTTTCTATCTGAAAGTCTATATCCAGCGTATCCGGCACCTTCAGTAACAGGATTTCAATAAGCAGTGCTTTTTGTTGAAAATATTCTCCGCATTTCTGACCTATTTCAATACATTCGACAATCTTCCGATAAAATACGGCTAATTCAACATTTTACTGCAATGCAAAATTGATCGGCACCGTGTAGCTTACGTCCACAAATTTTCCTTTTTGTTTACCCGGTTTCCATTGAGGCAAGGTATTTACCACGCGTAAAGCCTCTTTGTCAAGCACCGGATCAACACCCCGGGCAATTCTTGCATCTTTTATGTAGCCGTCTTTTCCCACCACAAAAGTTACATATACTTTTCCCTGAATACCGTTTTCCTGCGCCAATACCGGATACTTAACTACGTTGGCAATGTACTTCCGCAAAGCAAGATCACCTCCCGGAAACTCGGGCATATCTTCCACAATAAAGAATACGTTGTCGGTGTCTTCAATTCCGATATAAGCTGATTTTTGCGATTTTTCACTCCACATGTAGGTGTTTCCCAGGCTGTCTTTGGATACCCGGATATTTCCGGCCGACAGAATTTTTTCAATTTTCTGAATGTCCACATCTTCGCCGGTAAGTTTTATTTTCCCGTCTTCAATCGACAGTTGCAGGGAAGCCGACTTATCAGCAGGCACTTCCATGTCTATTGTTTCTTTGTTCTCGCAGGCAAAAATGGTTACCAGCACGATGATGCTAAAAGCACCTGCCACATATTTAATGTTGGCCAACTTCGATGATTTAATCTTTGAGATCATTTTAATGCGTTTTTTTATTAATGATGAGTTGAAATGATTGGCAACTTCGGGTTGCAGGCCCAGCGCCTGGTTAAGCAGCAACTGCTTGTAACGGGCTGCATTTACGCCTGAATTCAGTACGGCACGATCGGCTAAAAACTCGTGGTTTTCACGGATCACTCTTTTCAGCATCCACATAAAGGGGTTGAACCACTGCAGAATGGTCAGTACTTCCAGGATCAGCACATCAAATGTGTGTCCCTGCCGGATATGTTCCATTTCGTGGGCCAGCACTTCTTTGTAGTCCTTGTCTTCTCTCCGGTGTGGATTCACAAATACATAATTCAAAAAGGAAAAAGGACTCATTTCCGTTTCCATCAAAACAAACTTTATCTTTCCGCTTGTCTGAACCGGATTTTTACGGATCAATTTGAAAACCTGGTTTAACTTCAGCGCAAAACGAAGGGTAAAAAAGAGCAGCCCCAGCAAGTAAACAAACATTATAAGCCAGTTGGAACTGATCGTTTTTACAACGCTTCCGGACAAGTCCTGCCCGTAAATGGTTACGGCTTCCATCAGGTTTCGGTAGGGAGTAACCGTAACCTCGGCCAGCATGATGGGTTGTGCCTCATACACCCGAAAATGCAGGAAAGGCAACAATACAGAAAATGCCACTGAAATCAACAGGAACATCCTGTTTAACCGGAAGAATGTCTCCTTTCTCAAAAACAGGATGTAAATGAGCGAGAGCATCGACAAACTGATGCCTGATTCTACCAAAAAGTTAACTGCGCTGTCCATTTTCTTCCGGATTTTCGTTTTCAAGATCACGCTTCACATCTTCCATCAACTCGTCCAGCTCCGAAATACTCATCTTGTCTTCGCGGGCAAAAAACGAAACCATTTCCTGAAAAGAACCGCTGAAATAATTGCGCATGAAGTTCTTCATAAACGACTGCGTGTATTCCTTCCGGCTTATCAAAGGGTAATATTCGTGGGTTTTCCCGTAAGCATTGTGCCCTACAAAACCTTTTCGTTCCAGTATCCGGATAATGGTTGACACGGTGTTATAGGCGGGTTTCGGTTCATCCATTCTCTCGACAATGTCTTTTACAAAAGCTTTTTCAAGCTTCCAGAGAAACTGCATTACCTGCTCTTCTGCTTTAGTTAATTCTTTCATGAATATTTATTTGATTTGTTATACGCTTCTTAATCCCCTACCCTTGATAACAAATATCATACCTAAAACTAAAGAAATAGTTCAAAAACTATCTCTTTAGTTAATATATTGCTAAAATATCACTTCTCTTTCATTTTTTACTGAAGCTGAAAATTAATTACTGCTGTATAATAAACCTTTACAGGCTTCCCCCGCTGTTTCCCAGGTTTAAACCGGGGCAAACTGTTAATCACGCGAAGGGCTTCAGCGTCGAGCGAAGTATCTACCGGACGGGCAATCTCGGCATTAACGGCACTGCCATCTTTATCTACGACAAACTTCACGTATACTTTTCCCTGAATTCCGTTTTCCTGAGCGATTACAGGATATTTAACATGATCGCTGATGTATTTGTACAAAGCCCTGTCTCCTCCCGGGAACTCGGCCGGTTCTTCAATAATGTTGAAAAAGATTTCTTCTGCCACTTCTTCCTCTTCTTTTGTTTCGATAACCGGAGCCACGTTTATTACGGTGTTTTCATCGGCTTCGGTGTCTTCAATTTCGAGGTCGTCCTCAATTTGTACTTCATCGTCAACAATATTCAGCACTTCAACCACTCGTGGCGGCGGCGGTGGTGGCGGAGGTTGCGTTTGTGGCTCACGGGTAATCGGGATAAATTCTTCTTCCACTGCCTGCGCCTCCAAAACCCCGAGCGATTCGGCTTTAGCAGGTTTAGTGGTCCACTCAAAAGCCAGCAAGGTAACTCCGAGGGCCACCACCAGCCCAATCAAAAAGAGGGTGTTTCGTTTTCCCTCCAAATCAGCTTTAAACGTTTTTTTCTGTTCCATGATTTAATAATTACGGTTTAACAATACTCCGTTCAGTTTTGAAACCACTATAAACTAAATCAACTAAATGTTGTAACTGATTTCATTGAGGCAAACATATAACTAATTATTTAGTTCTCAAACTAATTTATTAGTTATATGTTTTACAATTTAAATTCAAGACAGTTAAGTATAATATTACTAACAAGATAGACTATTGTAACTGGAAATAAATTACAGCAGTGTAGTACACCTTAACAGTCCTTCCGCCTTGTTTGGCAGGCCGGAAACGAGGCAAGCTTTCAATTACGCGTATGGCTTCTGCATCCAGCGAAGCATCTCCGGCCCGCCCTACTGTTACGTTAATCGCATCGCCGTTTTCATCCACCACAAAATTTACATAAACTTTTCCCTGCACCCCGTTTTCCTGGGCAATAATGGGGTATTTCACATGATCGCTGATGTATTTGTACAAAGCACGCTCGCCACCGGGAAATTCGGCAGGTACTTCAACTGTGTTCACAAAAATCTGTTCTTCGGGCTTATCTGCCGGAACCGAAGGAAACGCAGACAAATCAACTATTACAGGATCACCCGGTTCTCCTAAATCGAAGATTGGATCTTCCGCTAAGGCAATTCCGTCGGGGATAATGTTGATGAGTTCAATGACCTTAGGCTTCTCCGGTTCCGGAGCTTGTTCTTTGGGCTCCCTCAAAACCGGAGGAATTTCATCTTCCACGAAATAAACAGGAGTTTCGCCTTGTAGTTCGGCTTTTCGGGGTTTGGAAGTCCATTCGAATGCTGCAAAAACCAGCCCCAATGCTACTACCAACCCAATGAGAAATAAGGTGTTTCGTTTTCCTTCCAAATCTGCTTTCAATGATTTTTTTCGTTCCATGATTCTTAAAAATTTGGTTTAACAATACTTTTACCGCTCAGTTTGTTATACCCTCTTTTCAAATCACTCAACCACTCACAGATAGTATATTAACATAAATCTGTATGGAAGAATGACTGACTCACGAAAAAAATAACTTGAATTGAACCGATGATTTCCTGACTTTGTTTTCTGCAGGTTCTTTCAATTTAAACACTTTTTAACAATAACTGTGCCGTGCTTCGAAGTACAAAACGATATGAAAGAGAGCTCAGGATGGCTTGACATAAAGAAGAACAAAGAAGCTTATAAAGCTACACATGATCGATTAAGAATAGCTGTTGACAAGCCCTTACCAATCACAAGCAATTGTAAAAACAGCTACAAATTACGCTCACAGTTCAATTTTAAAGTGATCCCGGTCATCTAGCAACGGAAAGCTTTTCCTGAATTTATGAAGATCATCGTATGAAATTTCAAAGGTCTGCACACTTTCTTCTTCGGGTAGAAAATCGGCAAAGCCTTTGGGCGAAATGCAGGCTGAGTTTCCCAGGTAACTTAACCCGGCGCCGTCAGCGCCCGAGCGGTTTACCCCGATACAGTAGCTCTGATTTTCGATGGCACGCGCTACCAGCAGGTTCTTCCACACATGATGCCGCGGAGACGGCCAGTTAGCCATGTAAATCAACACATCGTAATCTTCTGCGTTGCGCGCCCACACCGGAAAACGAAGATCGTAACAAATCAGGGGGCAAAACTTCCATCCCTTGTATTCCACAATGGTTTTCGAGCGTCCGGCCGCATAATGAAGGTGCTCCTTTCCCATGGTATACAAATGCCGTTTGTCGTAGCTCATTGTTTTCCCATCAGGAAAAACCCACACCGCCCGGTTGTAAGTCAGGCCTTGTTCTCCAATTATCACACTCCCCAGCACCGACGCATCCTTTTCCGCCGCCAGTTTCTTCATCCAGTTGATCGTTGGGCCGTCCATCGGCTCTTGTAACTTTTGCGGATTCATGGAAAAACCGGTCGTAAACATTTCTGGCAGCACT
>JBKDZK010000188.1:0-8121 GCA_047971205.1 Draconibacterium sp. | reverse complement strand
TCCCGCAAAGAACTCACAGAAGCACAAAGGCGCAGAGCGTTCACTATTCGTTTCTCTCTTTTGTGTGCTTCGGTACAAAGTCAAAAATCAGGATATTTTGTTTGACGCTTTGAACAAAAAGAGATATTTTTTGTGCTGATTACACTTGTTACAGCTTTTGTTTTCACAAAATTATCATCCGATACCAAAACCATTGCCGATGCCTTGCTGATTGGTGTGGAGATGAACCTGCGCGCCATTGTGCTGATCATGGGATTTACGGTGCTTGGAACCGAGCTGTACAATCCGAAAATCAGGGAATATTTTGCCCGTAGCTATTTTAAACAACTTCCGCTGGCGCTGGAACTGTCGGTGGAAAGCCTGCCGGTGATGATCGCCAATACTCCCGATTTGAAGACGGTTCTTAAAAATCCGATGTTGTTTGTTCAGCAAATAATGGGCTTTGCCGATTAACGCTTGCAGCAGCTAAAATCTGCCAGTTCGTTGCCATCGGTTTTTGTGATCACCGGGGCGGTGGGGGCTGGTAAAACCACTATTCTGAAAAAGCTTTTGGCGGCCTTGCAGGAAAAGCAAATTCCGGTTGCCGGCTTTTATTCTGAACGATTGATGCAGGAGAATGAAACCGTTGGTTACGATTTGGTAAATGCAGCTACAAAGGAGAGAATCGATTTCCTGAGGGTTGCCAAAGAGCCTTCGTTAAGAGGTGTCGGGAAATATGCCATTAACCACCCAGCCTTTCACTGGGGCGAAAGGCTGCTTCAGGAAGCGGATCACCAGGTGATGCTGGTGGATGAAGTTGGTAAGCTCGAAATCAAAGGCGAGGGTTGGGGGCGTGCCCTGACAGAACGAATTCGCAAGCAGGAGAATCATTTAGTTCTTTCATTCAGAAAGGATTTGCTGGATGATCTTATCCATAAATTTGAGCTGACAAAGGCGGTTGTTTTGGATGTTGAAACCACTCCTGAGAAGGAAATTATTGATGCTGTTTTGGCTCGGTTGGACGATTAGACACCCCTTCTGTAATTGTTAATGAATCCTGAACGAATTGTAAACATTGCTTACTATTTAGATGGCTCCTAAATAACCTTAAGCCATTGGTAATATGGCAGATTGATTCTATTTTTAGAGCACAATCAAAAAGCCGTGTTATGAATAAAAAAGCATTGTTACTCTTTTTGTCTATCTACTTATTTATCATAAATCTTTCAGCGCAAAACCCAACCGTATGGCGAGGCGATGGCGATGGCGTTTACCACGAAACCGGCTTGTTGAACGAGTGGCCGGCTGACGGGCCCGAAATTCTTTGGTCGTTCGAAGAACTGGGAGACGGACATTCTTCCCCTGTAATTGCCAATAATACTATTTATGTATCAGGAATGGTGGAGGAGACCGGCTATGTTTATGCCCTGTCGCAGGATGGAAAATTAAAATGGAAGACTCCTTATGGAAAAGAATTTTCGGAAAGCTACCCGGGGGCCCGAACCAGTGTGGTAGTGGACGGAGATCTTTTGTACATGTACAGTGGCCTGGGCGAATTGGTTTGTATGAATGCTGCCAACGGCGAGAAAAAATGGAGTAAAAATGTGTTGAAGGAGTTGGGAGGCGAAAACATAACCTGGGGCGTAACCGAAACGCTTGTGATCGATGGCGACCTGTTGTATGTAACGCCCGGAGGTAAAACAAACAACGTAGTGGCGCTTAACCGTTTCAACGGAAACCTGGTTTGGAGTTCGCCAGGAAAAGGCGAGCCGTCAGCTTATTGTACACCGCTTTTGGTGGAGCTTCCGGCCCGTAAGTTACTGGTAACACACACCGCTGACCATATTCTTGGCCTCGATGCAAAAACCGGGGATCTGTTGTGGGATTACCCGCAGACCAACCGCTGGAAAGTGCATGCCAATACGCCTGTGTATTACAGCGGTGGGCTTTTCTGCTTTAGTGGTTACGGACAGGGTGGTGTAAAACTCATTCTTAGCGCCGATGGAAGCAGTGTTGGCAAAGCCTGGGTGAAAACTGAGCTCGACAGCCGGATGGGAGGCATTGTTCTGCTGGATGGCTACCTCTACGGATCGGGAGATAATGCGCGCGAGTGGCGTTGTGTAAACTGGGAAACCGGCGAAGAAACCTATGCGGCCAAAGATATAGCCAAAGGTGTGGTAATTGCCGCCGACGGAAAACTGTATTGTTACAGCGAGCGCGGTGAATTGGCCTTGGTTAGTGCCAACCCGCAAGAATTTAAAGTGATCAGCAAAACTAAAGTTGACCTCGGATCGGCCCAGCATTGGGCACATCCGGTTATTAACGATGGCCGTTTGCTGGTGCGTCATGGCAATGTGCTGATCGCTTATAAGATCAAATAGTTAGATCGGTAAGTAACGGATTGAAGGAAAAACCAACTAAATAAATGAACATGCAAAGATTTCTTTTTGTACTCATCTCTGTTTTAATCGGCTGGAGTGCTTCTGCGCAAATAACGCAGTGGCGCGGACCTGATCGCGATGGCATTTTCACCGAAACCGGACTGTTAAGGGAATGGCCCGAAGATGGTCCGCAACAGGTGCTGGAAGTGGAGAAAATCGGAGTAGGATGGTCGTCACCCATTTGGGTGGATGGAATGATCTATGTGACCGGTATGATCGATACCCTGGATCATTTAACTGCTATCAACCCCGACGGAAGTATAAAGTGGCAGGTTCCTTACGGCCGTTCCTGGAATAAATCGTTCCCCGATACCCGCAGCACACCGGTGGTGGAAGCGAATCGTATTTATGTGCAAAGCGGAACAGGACAGGTTTCCTGTATCAATAAAGAAGACGGTTCTACGATCTGGGAAGTGGACGTGGACAAAAACTACCAGGGGGAATACCACGTGTGGGGAAATTCAGAAACCGTGTTGATCTGTGATGACAAAGTGATTGTTTCCCCCGGCGGACATGAAACCAGTGTTGTGGCACTTAATAAAATGACCGGCGAAGAAGTTTGGAAGACCAAATCCATGGGCGGGCCGCGGGCTTATGCTTCGGCTGCTATTTACGAGTGGAACGGATTCCGCTACATCCTGGCAGTGATCGGTACCCATCTTTTGGCCATTGTGCCCGAAACCGGAGAGATTGCCTGGAGCTACAGCTACTTCAATCCTGAAAAATGGAAATGGCAGGACAACGGGCTTATCTGGACCAATACGCCGGTATTCAAAGACAACGATATTTTTCTGACCATGGGCTATGATTACCCGGCCGTAATGCTCGAAATGGATTCAACCGGAACATCGGTTACCGGGAAATTTGTGGATCACACTTTCGATAACCACCATCACGGCGTGATTTTGCACGACGGTTGTTTGTACGGATCGAACTGGTTTGACAACAAACGCGGACGATGGGTTTGTATGAAATGGGATACCGGCGAAATCAAATACGTAGCCGAGTGGGATACCAAAGGTGCGCTGGTAATGGCCGACGGTCTGTTGTATGCCTACAACGAACGTGGAAATGTGGGCTTGGTTGAACCCGACCCGGATGGATTTAAAGTGATCAGCGAATTCAAAATAAAGAAAGGAGCAGGCCCGCACTGGGCGCATCCGTTTATTGCCGACGGGAAACTGTTTCTGCGTCACGGCGATGTGCTGATGGTTTATGATATTAAAGTAAAATAAGGAAGAAATGAAGGTTCTCGAAAAAATCGGAAAAAGAGATTTTAATTTAGACGACAGTGAGATTCTCGCTTTGTTGGAAATCGAGAATGGTAGTAACGAGTTTTACCGGCTGCTGCATGTGTCCAATTCATTAAGTCGGGAAAAGTTTGGAAACAAAGGCTACGTTTTCACGCAAATAGGAATAAACGCTGAACCATGTTCGAAGAATTGCAGGTTTTGTTCAATGGGTTTCGATCATTATTCTTTGGATTCGAAATGGCGAAAAGACGTAGATATTATTAAGGCGGAAATGAGAAAGTTGAAAGAGTTTGTTTTTGACGATTTCTTTCTGATGACAACTGCCGATTATCCGATCGATCGTTTTATAGATATTTCAAAAAAGGTCAAACTCCTGCTTAGTCCCGATCAGAAATTTGTGGCCAATATTGGCGATTTTGATGATGAAACGGCAAAAGAATTAAAGAACGCTGGTTTTACAGGCGTTTATCATATCAACCGGCTTCGGGAAGGGGAAGATACTTTAATTCCCACAGAATACCGGGAACGTACAATTGAGGCAGCAAAAAACAGTGGATTGGAGTTGTATTACTGTATTGAGCCCATTGGTCCCGAACATTCATATAATGAACTTTTAACCGAAATTAAACGGGCGCGGGACTTGAGTATAAGTGTTATGGCTGTAATGCGCAGAATCCCTGTTCCCGGAACACCACTTTTTGATTACGGAAAAATATCGGCTACAGAACTAACTAAAATTGTGGCCGTTACCAATATTGTTGTGAATCCTTCCAGGTCAATGAATGTTCATGAACCAATTCAAATGGCCTTGTTGGCAGGGGTAAACCAGTTGTATGCTGAAATAGGGGCCAATCCAAGGGATACAAAAAGCAATACAGAAAACAGCAGAGGCTTTACCCCGGAAAAGGCATGGGAAATGTTATGGGAAGCAGGTTATTTGAACTAGTTATAAACAAAAATTAGAGACACTTTCAACTACATTTCATTTAAATGAAAGAGGTGTTTCGATCGAAAGAATAAACGTTTAGTGCTTTGGTTATTTTATCCGATGGCTAAAAAAACAATAAATATCATCCTGTGTTCAGTCGGAGTGCTGGGCTTCGTCGCACTGTTCTGGTGGATGAATACTGACCCCACGCGCGAGTTTACGGTGAATCTGGAAGGGGCGGATAACCGGGGCGAAGGAAACGCTTTTGTGCAGGAAGTAAACATTGGCGAGCACTTCGAAGAATATGCTGCGGATTACAAGGAATTAAACGAAAGCTGGACCAATTTCAGGGGTGCCGGTTACGACAACATTTCAAAGTCGCCGGTTAAACTCATTGATAAATTTCCGGCAGAAGGGCCTAAAATTCTTTGGTCGGTTGAGTTGGGAGAAGGCCATTCGGGGGCTGCCATTTACAAAGGTTTAGCTTATGTTTTGGATTACGACGAGGAAGAACGCGCTGATAAATTGCGTTGTTTTTCGCTGGTTGACGGGAAAGAACAGTGGAGCCGCGGTTACGACGTTACGGTGAAGCGAAACCATGGAATGTCGCGGACTATTCCTGCTGTAACCGAAGATTATATTGTTACGATCGGTCCCAAATGTCACGTAATGTGTTTAGACCGTAAAACCGGTGATTTCCGCTGGGGGCTCGATATTGTAAAGGAATACGGAACCGAGATTCCGTTTTGGTACACCGGGCAATGTCCGATCATCGATAACGGTGTGGCTGTTCTGGCAGCTGGTGGAAGTCATATGATGCTAGCTGTTGATTGCGCGACAGGCGAAAAGCTTTGGGAAACCCCTAATCCCCATGGCTGGCAAATGTCGCATTCGTCAATCCTGCCTTTTACTTATGGCGGAAGAAAAATGTACGTTTACAGTTCCATCAACGGAATTTTAGGAGTAGCAGCCGATGGTCCGGATGCCGGTTCGGTACTCTGGGAAACCAACGCATGGAGCCATTCTGTGGTTGCCCCATCGCCGGTTTGTATGCCCGATGGAAAGATTTTTATGACAGCTGGCTACGGAGCAGGAAGCATGGTTTTGCAACTGACAGAAAGTGGAGGTAAATTTAGTATTGAACCAATTGATGAATACAGTCCTAAAGATGGTTTGGCCTGCGAACAGCAGACTCCCATTTACTGGAACGGCTACTTGTTTGGTATTTTGCCAAAAGACGGAGGGGCACTGCGCAATCAGCTGATTTGTGTGAATCCTTCGGATACTAAAAAAGTGGTGTGGTCGAGCGGCAAGGAAACACGCTTCGGCCTTGGTCCCTTTTTTATTGCCGATAACAAGATGTTTATACTGAACGACGACGGAACGCTTACCATCGCACGGCCGAGTACCAAGGAGTATATTCAGCTCGATCAGGTAAAAGTGATCGAAGATGCGCACGACGCATGGGCTCCCTTTGCATTGGCAGACGGTTATCTGTTAATGCGCGATTCGAAAACAATGGTTTGTATCGATTTGAATATCTAAGAAATGAAGAATAAAGGTATTGTCATATTTCTCATCGTGTTGGCAGTGGTAATTATAGCTGTTATGGTGGGCGATTGGGTCTCGAAACGTCCCGATAAAATGGAGCCGAATAAATTCGAATTCAATGTTGATGCTTTTAAGAATGTACCCGAGGAACTGGTTTTGTACAAAGAAACCAAAAACTTTAAAGTAGGCTTTGAAACGCCCGCCGGAATTACGATTTCAGGCGATACCATTTACCTGGTGGGCGACAAAAAGTTAAAGCTGATTGATACTTCCGGTAAGCTTTTGCTGGAGACTGATTTTCAGGATGAACCAACAACGGTGGAAGTTTGCAGCGGAATGATTTATATCGGTTTTCAGAATCATATTCAAGTGTTGAATATGCGTGGCGAACTTCAGAAAGAATGGTCTTTGGCGGGAGAAAATGCTTTTATCACCGCAATCGCTGCAGATCAAAACAATGTTTTTGTGGCGGATGCCGGAAACCGGAGAATTGTGAGGTACTCGAAGGACGGGGAGTTGATTGGCGGGTTTGAAGGAAAAGCCAGTGCCGACGACCTTCACGGTTTTATTATCCCGAGCCCTTATTTCGATATGGACATTACTGAGTATGATGAGTTGTGGGTGGTGAATCCGGGATTGCACACACTGGAACAATATACCGAAGACGGGAACCTGCGCGAACATTGGCGTGCAAGCGGCGCCCAAACCGAAAATTTCAGCGGTTGCTGTAACCCGGCACACTTCTGTTTTTTGCCCGACGGTAGTTTTGTTACCAGCGAAAAAGGATTGGTGCGGGTAAAAATCTACAAACCCTCGGGGGAATTTCTGGGAGTTGTAGCTCCACCCACAAAGTTTGACGACAAGCTGGAAGGACAAGCTCCGGATGTTTCCTTGGATAACGAAGGAAACATCTATGCACTGGATTTTGACCGAATGCTGTTGAGGATGTTTTAGAAAAAAACTCCATAGGAGTTTGATCCGTCAGCTGACGGATAGCCCCGGGTTTTAACCCGGGGTAAGTGAGCGAAGCGAATAAAAGGCGCAACAAATAAAGTCAAATGAAAAATAGGCTGACTATGCGCCGCACAAACAAATGCTGATTAAAACAATGGATTGAAGAAGATTTAAACACAAAGACTCAAAGCCACAAAAATAAAACTTCGTGCCTTGGTGTCTTCGTGTTAAAAAAAGAAGAGCATGGAAGAGAAAAATAAAGCACAAAGCCGGCGAAGATTCATACAAAACGGAGGCAGACTTCTCCTGCTTGGAGGATTGGCCGCAACATCCGCTTACCTGATCTTGAATAAAAAGGTAAGCGCCAGCTGTTCGGTTTCTCCTACATGTAAAAATTGCGGAAAGTTTGTGAAATGTGAACTCCCGCAGGCAACCGAATTTAGGGCAAATTATGATGAACACAAAGACTCGAAGTCACAAAGCAATTAATTTGAACAGAAAACTTCGTGCCTTGGTGTCTTCGTGTTTAAAACGGAAATGATGGAAGAGAAAAATAAAGCACAAAGCCGGCGAAAATTCATTCAAAACGGAATGAGGGCATCGTTGCTGCTCTCGCTGGGAGTGGTGAGTGCATCTGCCTTGCGCCGCGTAGCTGCCGATGACTACGTTTGGCAAATCGATCCTTTTAAATGTACGCAGTGCGGACGCTGCGCAACCGAATGCGTGATGTCACCATCGGCTGTAAAATGTGTACATGCCTATGATCTTTGCGGCTATTGCGATCTTTGTGGAGGTTACCTGAAACCCGATGCCAACGCCCGCAGCACAGCTGCCGAAAATCAACTTTGCCCTACCGCCGCCATCGAACGTCGTTTTATCGAAGAGCCTTATTTTGAATACCATATCATCGAAGATTTGTGCATCGGTTGTGCCAAGTGTGTGGCGGGGTGTACTTCGTTTGTAAACGTTTCGCTGCACTTGCAGATCATGCACCACATTTGTGTGAACTGCAACG
>JBKDZK010000187.1:0-2824 GCA_047971205.1 Draconibacterium sp. | reverse complement strand
CGGGTCAGCCGGTCCTGATCATCGAAATATTCTATAAACTCGTTTAACTGTACATCCGTGAGTACCTGGTTTTCAACAAAAGTATGGTACTTGGTAGTAATTTCTGTTAGTTTCGGTGTCATTGCTTCTGTAATTAAAGGTTTCCAATGTTTGTTCTCCCCAATATGATCCGGCCTTGCAGTGAATCTTCCTCATCGTCGCAATCGATTAGCCTGCCGGATGGATAAATGGTGTTTAATTCGGTGATTGACTTTATTAAATTCTTCAATGCTGTTTTGTCCTGTGCCTGCCCGATGTTTGTTTTGGCCAGCAAAAAGGCTTTGTAATCTTTTTCGAAATGCAGCATGTCATTCTTCTCCTCTTCAACGCTGCCTTTGCGGTCGCCAATCCAACAAATACGGGCAAGAATATGTGCAGGAAGTTCGCGGCGGATAAGCTCTTCCATAAAATTCCGGAAATCCATGTTGCTGAAACGGTACGTCCAGCCCGGCAACACAACGGTAACGCGGTACGAATACGGATCGATGGGTTCGCAATTCTCGCAGTTGTCGGTGCAAACCGGCATAAATTCGTCTGTTAATCCTTCTTCCGCGGTGACATCCGGACGCAAAAGAATGTGTTCAACGATAAACATTCCCTCATCCGTAAAATCATTTCTCAGGAAGTTGATCAGGCTAATGATCGCCTCTTTTAGTTCTTCCTGCGTTTCGTAATACAAAAACTGACGGGCGATAATCCGGTCCACGCTGTTGGGATCGGCCTCGGTATTGATCACGTCAAACGAATACATTCCGCTTTCCGCTTTTTGGATTTCAAAATTCCCAACCTCGTACTCGTCACCGATTTCATTCCGAAAAGCTTCTTGGATGGTTTCGGGCGAAGTTTCGATCACTTTCAGAATCGAGAAATACATCTCGTCTTCAGCATACCGGGGCGATTTGTAGTTGACCGTAGCCGACAAGGCCGGGGTTCCGGTAGTATCTTTTATCCGCCAGCGATATACTTTTTCTCCTTCGGAATCGGTCAAGTCGTACACTTCAACAAACGATTCAGAGAGATTTCGCCGGCTGTAATCTTTCATTCCACACAAACGGGCAATTCGTTTTTGAACTCCGGCTACATTTTTGGTGTCCCAAAGATCCTCGTTCGCCTGCTCAAAATAGTTGAAAGCACTGCCCCGCCAGTTACTGATTCCCTTGTTCTCGATGTTGTTCCCGGCATCTGTGATTTCACCATATTCTGAAAGGAAAAGTTGCTTGGTATCCACAATCGACTGATCGGCAAATTTTCCGTACAAAGTCTTCATCAGAAAGGCATATTCGCTGAATCGCTCGGCAAAACGGGCCAGCAGGTGATCGAGTAAGCGATTCTTTCGGGCAATATTATCGTCCAGATCAGTCAACAATTGTTCTGTCAGTAAATCGTCATCCTCCAGGGGATAATCCTGGACAATTTCATGGAAGTTTTTTATGTCGCTAACGGTCTGTGTAAAATACGTTTTTGAAAGTTTGTTGTTTACCGAAAGTAAATCTTTCACCTTGCTCAGGTGCGCAAAATAGCTGGCAAGAACCTGGTCAAAAAACAACAAATACGCTTTCAGTTGTTTGGCTTGTGCCTTTCGGGCAACGGTGGAACGTTTGGGCAAACCGACCGGACCAATTCCGTATGTTTCAGGAAAATCATTTTGAATGGTAGTCGTCTCCCCGGTTTGCAGGTACTCTCCTTCAGGTACAAGAATCTCTTTTCCGATTTTGGCCTCTTCCTGAAGGGCTTTTTCCTCCTCCTCAAATTGCGCGATATAGGCATTAACCGCCTTCTTGTTTATGTTGACGGGAAGAACGCCTTTGTAATAAGAAAAAGCACTGAGATGACAGCGAATTGGCTTTTTATCGTCCGGAACGCAAACCAGCCATACGTCTTTGTCGCTTGCGGGATTTGCGCAATCGTTGACCGACATGTCTTTGATCAGTTTCACTCCCTCGATGTTCATTACCAGCTGCATCAAATCCGAAAGCCTGACTTCTTTTCTCAGCCGGGCCTTTTCCAGTTCCTGCGAATCGATAAAACCATTTTCCAGAACCGGGCCGTCAAAAATCTGATCCGAAGTATATCCCTTGTCAAACATTTGCTGCAAGGAGTAAAACCAGATATCGGGCGACAAATACTTATCGATGGCTCGTAAAATCTGCGCATGCACTCTTTCCTCATCCACCTCCGGTTCCACTTCAATGCTGGCACAAACCTGCACCGGAAAGGTTGTTACCTCTTCCACTTCCACCAGATCCTCGCACAAATTGCGGTTTTTATGGTATTTGTCGATGATCTGCTTTTTGATTTCCTCCTTTTTCGCGTCTTCATCTTCAAACTCACTCAAAAACTGCTCGTCAAAATCCACAATAACCCGGTACAATCCATTCAGGATAAATTCATTTTTGTTGTGTTTCTCAAACCCTGAAAAATCATCCGGATCATACGAGAGCAGATCATGTTTACAATCCACAAAAACTGTCTTCTCGTATTTCTTCAGCCAACAATTCTTAACGCCTTCAATGTCAATAAAAAGCTTGCGATAGTCGGCTTCCGTTACGGGTTTCGACGGCAGTATCTGAGTGGCTTTAAAAAATTGATCACTAATAAACCCGCTTCCTGCCAGAGGAGTAAGAATGTTCTCGAGCGGCATACTGATGCGCGCACCAAGATCAGTTATCGCATAACACAGCACCTCCATGATGCTGATGCCCGGATCGTGTTCGTTGTAATCTGTCCATACTTTTCCGGAAAGCTGTTCGATGTATTCCTGTCCTTTCTGACGCAGGAATGCATA
>JBKDZK010000186.1:0-3720 GCA_047971205.1 Draconibacterium sp. | reverse complement strand
GGAGTTACGTCGAACTGAGCCTTCCCTCCAAACTTATAGTAATCAACGTCGTTTGTTCCACCTTGTTCGAGGCCTGCGAGTGCGTTGGCACCATCTTTCACATCGGCATAACGACCGTCCTCCCACTTGGGTGTATAATAGGGCGATACAAGATACGCCCAATAGATAGCGTTGATTTGGGAGGGCGAAACTGAAGTTGATTTTGAAAAGTCGAGGTCGAAATTCGCATTTAACCAATCGGTAATTTTATAGTCGTTGTTGATACGCCCAGCAAAACGTTCATAGGACTTATTTTCATAATAACCGTCGCCTTTCTGATAGTTGAAAGTTGATTTTGTGCGTAGTTTTTCGGTACCACCGGTAACACTCAGCGTATGCTGTTCGTGTGAAGTCGTTTTCTTAAGCAGCAGATCAACCCAGTCAGTATTAGGATAATGCCAGGGATCAGTAGCGTTGTTCGTGAGCCACGAATTAATGGTTTCCTGCGAGTATTGCGAATAAGGATCAGAAGCACCATCATTCCATTTTACTTCGTTTTGCACATTCATCCAGTCAATAACGTCACCATTCTTAGGTTGTGTTGTCGGCTTATCAACGGCATATTCGTAGTTGTAATCGAATGAGAACTGGTTCTGTTTAGCGCGTTTGGTTGTGATCAGAATAACACCTGCGGCCGCACGTGAACCGTAAATTGCCGCCGAGGCTGCATCTTTCAGTACAGTCATGGTTTCCACATCGGCTGTTACCACATCGTTAAGCGACGAGGGAACACCATCTACAATCACCAAAGGATCGTTATTCGAAAGTGTAGTAATGCCGCGTACGCGCACTGTGGCTGAAGCACCTGGTGCACCCGAAGAGCGGGTAACCTGAACGCCAGCCATCTGGCCCTGCATGGCAGTAGACAGTTGCTGTGCTGAACGTTTAACCAGGTTGTCGCCCTGAACGCTTGCTACTGCGCCGGTAAGGTCTCTCTTTTTGATCGTTCCATAACCAATGGCAACTACTTCTTCGATACCAATGGCTTCCGATTTCATTACGATCGAGAACGTAGTTTGGTCACCGATTTCAACTTCCTGACTTGCCATACCAACGAATGAAAATATCAGCGATTTTGCGCTGGCATCCACACTTAGAGAGAATCTGCCGTTGGCATCTGTGATTACACCTGTGTTTGTTCCAGCCACAACAACAGTCACTCCCGGAAGAGGTTCTCCATCTTCGAAGGTGACATTTCCTGTAATCACCCTTTGCTGAAAGGCATTGGCCGGATTACTTAATGACATTTCTTCCGGACTTAAAATAATTTGCCGATCGCTTACAGCATATGTCACGCCTTCTCCTTTAAACAGTTCGTTCAGAATATCTTCGATTCTTCTGTTATTCATTTGGATATCAACCTTACGGTCGACATCAATTAACTTATTGCTGTACAGGAAATAAAACTCACTATTCGATTCGATGTCCAGCAAAACTTCCTTTACAGGAGCATCTTTGAAATCAAGTGATAGCCGGGTTATTTGGGAATAGGACTCAAGGGCGAGAACATTAGTAATTGTTAGGATAGTTAGAAGCAAGGATAGTTTCATAATTCTAAACAATTTTGTCAACACCTGACTTCTACAGTCTGTGTTGACTAATTTTCCATTTTTTTCCATAATTTCGTAATGGTTTGATTTTGACAAATTTTTTTGAAGCATTTTGTTAGACAAATCAGAAATGGAGAGTGTTGGCGCACTTTCCATTTCATTTTGAAGTCAGTCAGATATTTCTCATTGGAAATTCAGTTTTAAGTTTATATCGTTAGATTTAGTCTCTTCTTGATTTATTTTTTCCGGGCTGAAATTGTATATCTTGTTTTTTCCACTCCTTTTTCTCCTGTTACATAAATATATTCTGTCGTATATTTTAAAGGAGCGGCCTGGCATAAATATTCCAGGACAAGCGATAATGGTTCGTTGGCTACCGTAAATGTAAATGGATGTTTTGCAAGTTCCGGAAAGTTATTATCCAGTACTATTTCTGCATTAAAATGTCGGGAAAGATCTTTACAAACTTCTTCAAGTGTTGTGTTTCTAAAGATTATTTTGCCATCTTTCCAGGCCACGGCAGCGTCAATGTCTTTGTGTGAAAACGCCACTTTGTTGGTAGTCAGATCAAAAATCGTTTTTTCGCCCGGCTTCATTTCGATAGAACCACTTCGGGGAGAATCTTCCCGGCTTAATTCCACTTTCCCTTCAACCAAAACAGTTTCAATCTTTTTATCGTTCGGGTAAGACTTTACATTGAATTTTGTTCCCAGTACTTTTATTTTGGCTCCATTGACGAAAACTTCAAAAGGAAGTTTTGAGTTGTGGGCAACATCAAAAAAGGCTTCTCCCGACATATAGAGCTTTCTTTCGTTAGAGTTAAAACGATTCGAGTATTTGATTTTACTATCAGCATTTATCCAAACTTTTGTCCCATCGGGTAAGGTGAGCTGGCTCTGTTTGGCCATAGGAACATAGAGCTCAAAATATTCTGACGATTTATTGTTGAGAATAAAATTATCGATAAGCGAGTATGAAGTTATCGCAAATACAATAATGGCGGCAACAGCCACAATTTGTCTGACGATTTTTGAAACTTTTAGAAAAGTGGTTTTTGATTTTGTGTCTCTATATTTCGACCATGTTTCTTCAAATTGATTGTTTAATCGGTAGTCGCTTATTTCCTTTTCTGAAGTGTGGTCGTTCATGGACGCTAATCCGGCAATTATTTTTCTTACTTTTTCAGCGTCTTCAATAGTCTTGGGATTTTTTTCAAAATATTCCTTCCACTTTTTTGAGCTTTTGACTGAACCCCGAATTATCGATTCGTTATAATCTTCATCGAACAGAAAGTCTTCAATATTTTGCGGTTTGTTTTTCATCTTAATTAGAATTCAACTAGAAAATGCAATGGTTGATTGATTGTACTATTCTATTTTCGCTTTTCTTTTCTGTGACTGTAAAAAAAGGATGACCATTCGTCCACGTGGAAGTTCATTTTCGAAGTCAGTCCTTATTTTGCTAAGTGCATTACACAGGGTGTTTCTTACGGTCTGGTAAGAAATGCCAAGCATGTCGGCAATTTCCTTGTTATTTAGTCCTAGATAGTATTTTAGATAGATAATTTCTTTTTGACGATCGGCCAACTTATTGACTGATGTCATCAGCATTTTAAAGAACCTGTTTTCTTCTTCATTATCTCCATAGTGGGGTTCTACTCCTTCATTAAAATGAAAGGTGGGGTTATTAATGTCGAACAGGTCAGTTATTTTGTGTTGCTTGGCATTTAGGGCTTTAAATAATCTTCGGCGGATGGAGCTAAACAAGTAAAAACGAATGTTGTCTGTTTCACTTAGCCTGTCTCTGTGTGCTAGTAATGTAACAAAAAGATCCTGGATAATATCTTCAACTAAAGGACCGTCATTGGTATATTTTCGGCAATAGTTGTATAAAAAACGATAATGGTCAAAGTAGATTTTCTGAAATGCACTTTTATTCCCTTTTAGGAAACTTCGCCATATCGTCCGATCATTTTCCTTTTTTATCGGTTCCATAAGTTAGTTTTGTAAATCACTACCAACCGACAAAAACTAATAATCTGTCGATTTTATTTTTAAATTATTTATTTTCAAGCATTTGAAATCATACTTTCAGTTTTTTAAAAACCTACCCCTATTAAAAAAGGGATATC
>JBKDZK010000185.1:0-3606 GCA_047971205.1 Draconibacterium sp. | reverse complement strand
AAAAATACAAGCAACCTCGCGGTTTTATTAACTGTGAGGTTTTTTATTGCTGAGCATTTGAATTATGGTTATTTTTGATTCGTATGAATTTAATGACGCAATCAAAAATATTCAGAGACTTTGCTTCTTTTTCGCCGCTGTTGCAGATATGGAAAGGGAGCAACCACACCATTGTTTTTACCAACGGTTGTTTCGACCTGATCCATCACGGACATGTGGATTCGTTGCAGGAATCGGCTGCCCTTGGTACCAAGCTGATTGTGGGGCTGAATTCCGATGAATCGGTGCGAATGCTCAAAGGAGAAAACCGCCCTATTTTAAAGGAAATGGAGCGTGCAGCGGTATTGGCAGCTTTCGAATGTGTGGATGCTGTCATCATTTTTAACGAAGAAACACCTGCGGAGATCATCGCGGAGATCGTTCCCGATGTGCTGGTAAAAGGCGCTCAATACGAGGTTGAAGAAATTGCCGGCCATGATACGGTGCTAAATAACGGCGGAAAAGTAGAGCGGCTAGACCTGGTGGAAGGCATTTCCACCAGCGAACTGATTGAACGCATTAAAAAACTATAAAACCCCTTGTGGAAGCTTCAATCCCAGCGAGATTTTAACATTATCTGACGTGAAACGGAACGCTGATGACACTGATTTTGATAGATAATCAGGGATAAAACAGCAAAAAATCAGTAGAATCTGAGTTATCGGTGTTCGACACTTTTTTATTCCTTATTCACTATTTCTTATTTTCTTGTTTTTTTTTTGATTTATATTTGAGTATAAGAAGGGTATTCGCCAGCAGGGAAAGATCAGAAGATTGTTATAGCTGAATGAAAGAGTAGACACGCTTTCATAAAAAAAGGAGACCCCGTAGCGAGCCTCCTTTCTGAGCTATTAAAAACTAAAACTATTACTGTTTCACTACTTTGGCTGACGTAATTTTACCTTCAGAAACAATCCGGAGGAAATAAATGCCCGAAGGCAGTCCTTCCAGGTTAATTTCTGTCTGGTTGTAGGCATTTTCAATCAGATCAATAATTTGTCCCTGCGACGTGGCAACATAAACACTAAAAGGTTTATTGTCCATAATGCTCACATTTACGATCCCATTTGTAGGGTTGGGACACACATCGAAGTTAAGGGCAGGTATATCTTCAATTCCGGTTACAGTTCCGAAATCTTTTTTAACAAATATTCCCGGGCGCAATGCTTCGGTAAAGCTTTGCATGTAGGCAGCCTGTTGTTGGGTAAACATACAGGCACATGGCAACGAGTAGTCCATAAAATTATTGATTTGTATCAGGTTGCCACACTGGAACAACTCGCGCTGGCAATTGTCGTACACGGTAGTTTTGTAATATTGCTCCGGTGTATCGTCGAAATTATCGCCGTACAAGATTTCAACTGTCTGTGGCGGGCGTGGTGGCATAGGTACTAGTTTTTCAACCAGTAGTGCAAAGGTGTGTTTTAGCCCAAAATAGTGTCCGAGCTCGTGGATTGCCGTTTTGAACTTGATGTCGGGTGTTAACTCATCGGCCAGGAAAGTGTTGTAGTAGTCCAAACTTAAACCGTCGAGCACAGCGGCATCACTGTCTTCCGAGTCGAGCCAGTTTTTCCAGAAGGTACTGTCGTTGCTTTCGAGCCAGGCGGTGTAAAGCGGGTCGTTGTTGCCCGTAGGCTGTGGGTTGGTAACAAAACCACCTACTGCTCCACCGTTTTTACCGTCGAAATCGGCAATGTAGATGTTCAGGTAGCGTTTGTTGTCCCAGTTATAGGGGCGACCAATATCGTCGAACTTAAAAGCGTACTTGTCTTCGGGTGCTGTGCCCGCACCTACTTGGAAGAACTCTTCTTCGGTAGTATGATACACAATGCCATTGGTGGCTGCGTTGTTGGGGTCGAGAGTGGCGAGTTTGAGTTTAACACCCGGTATTCCGATTACCCCCGTAAATGCCTTGTTAACGCCCGATTGATCATTGGTCCCAAGCAGCGCGCTGTTGATGGCATCCATCATTTCGTTGATCTGCACTTCTGAGATTTTTCCCTGAGGGTTGTTTTCGTTGTGAACAACATGTACAACCGTGTTTACGATCAGCACTGAATCAGGCTCACTAACCAGCGTTCCGTTTTTGAGCGAATAGTTCCCGGTGCTGCTTATTTGTCCAAACGGATTGTCGCCCTGAAATATTTGGGCCGATTTATTGTTTACATTGAATTTTGGTGCTTCAATTTCGTCGCACGAAATATTACCAGCGTTAAATTTATCTTTAAGGCCATTTTCGAAGTATTTTGTCAGGGCTGGGGTTTCCAACGATTTTTCGCCATTTTGTGCACACAACAATCCTAAATAATGAATTTCATAGCTGGAACCACTTTTCAACCATTTGGGCCAGGGTTCTGATACCAGGTTAAAAAAGTCGATGTTAAATGCACCGTTAAGAGTTACTTCCGAGCGCAAAGCACTCGAGTTGAGTAAACTTTTGCAAGCGGGCCCCATCACTACTACGGGGATTTGCTGGCCGTTTACTTCAATGCTTTTCTTTTCTGTTACTTCAATCAGGTCCACTTCTCCGGGGACAAGGCGATCAACATATACAATGGTTGCATATTGGGTATAGGCGGTGTCGATTTGTTCTGCTGTGAGTCCGAGACCTCCTTCTTCAACCGGTTTCTGCATTTGTGTTTCCATATTACGGTCAATGTGGGCAGGCCAGTTGTATCTGGTAATCAGTTTAAATTTGTAATTGGTAGGAACTCCGTCCTTCGCATCATAATTGTCCGATTTTTTCCAAAGTTTTACAATCTCTTCTGGCATAGGAATAGCCTCTTTAAGCGTAGCCAACGGTGCATCGCATAATCCGAAAATTGCATTTTTTTCAGAGTAAGAAACTTCTGTGTACGACCATTTTTTCACATAATCGTTGTAATATTTAAAATCACAGGCCCATGTAGAGTCGGTCCATTCGTAGCCTTTCGTAGTTAACAGGTTGGTTGCTTTGGTGTAAAGTTCGTGTTCCGGACCGGCATCAACAGTTCCGGTAGAAACACAACTTGCTTCGGCAATCCAGGCATCGATTTGATCTTCTGTAATTCCATTGTTGATAAGAAAATTATGGAAGTCTGGATTATCAAGGTTACAAGCCCAGTTTTTTTCGGTAATACACAAAGTAGTATTATAACTGAAATAAGGCAAAAGTTCCGCAGGTACACCTTGTGTGGTATCTTGCGTAAATTCGTAGTGCGAAAAGTCGTTGGCAATGGTTCCGTTAAACAGAGACATTTCCCACTGGTCGCCCGGTTGAGCATCCATGTCAATCAGTTTGTAGAAAGTTTGGTCGTACTTGTCGTAGATGTAGGCTTTATTGCCTTCTTTGAACATATAACGGGCACTTTCCTTGTTGTAGTTTTCGGGCGATGGTTCTTCCTGTGCTGTGCTTTCGGGGCCTACCCAAAACCCACGGGGTGTATAAATCTCAGAGCAATTTACGGTAATGGTGTCGGTTGTTCCGCTGATTACGCCGGTTAGTGAAACTGTATCGGTAAGTACGGTTACATTAATGTACCCGGTAGTAAATTCGTCGGCATACCAGTATTTCCAGGTCGATCCGGC
>JBKDZK010000184.1:0-3821 GCA_047971205.1 Draconibacterium sp. | reverse complement strand
TTGTGGCTCAAATGTTATTCGGGGGTGAGCGTCCGTATGGTTATTCATTCGGTGGCAGCGGTGGTGCTTACCGTACCGTTGGCGGAATTGAAAATACAACGGGTGTTTGGGACGGTTGTGTGCCTTACGTATTGGGTTCACCGGTTGCTATTCCCAATGTATTTACCGTTCGCATGCACGCCATGCGTATTTTAAAAGATAAGTTCCCGCAAATTGTTGATGCATTGGAACCGGGAGGCAGTGGAGATATGTATGCTGGATTAAATAAAGAAGAAAAAGCGGCACTCGAAGAGGTAACAAGAATGGGATTTCCACCGAAGGCATGGTATGGTTATAAAGAAATGGGAATTCATGGATTCCTTGTTCTTTACCCTGGAGTTGTTATGGTCGACCAAACCTACTTTACTGAAGACTTTTGGAATAAACCCGGTTATTTAGGATACGATAATCCTCAATCCTTTGATGGTTTTCGTATTCAAAAGAAGAGTAAAATAAAAGCATTAATCGGGTATGAAGAGTCTGTTGAGCTTGGGATTAGTGAGGCAATGTCGGATGCGGATAGAGGAAGCGCCGATAATTCCTGGAAAAATACCGGCGACAAAGGGGAAAAACCAGAAGCTTTTCAATTGGAGGATATTATGCCTGATTTACAGTTTCTTGGAGGTGATTTAATGATTCTGTCAGGTGAAGCTGCCGGGACTTCTATTCAAATTACAAAAATTGTAGATGATAAAGTGGGATTAGCACCAACAGTTCCATTAGCTATTTTAGCCAAAATAAAACCGGGGGATGAAGTACAGGTTGACAACTCTAACTTTCTGGCTGTTCAAACTTATCACCGTCACCAGGATCCCGGAAGCCAGTACCCGGTATGGAACCAGTTCCGCGATGAGAACGGAAATCCAATCTATCCACAGCGTCAGATGATAATCGGACCATTTTTCACAAGGGGGGCAGCCGGTTCAGTGCCAAACGGAAAGTTTGAAGGTAAAATGATTCTTCTCGGTTCGTTGTGGGACAGGGAAGCTTATCCATGGCAATGCGACTGGTACCGCCAGCGTGTTACCGAGAATTTGGGCGATAAAACAGATGATAATTTCAGACTGCGATATACTGAGCATGCGTTGCATGGCGATGCAGCTTCACAACTTGATGATGCAACACACGCAGTCAGTTACATTGGTGTATTGCAACAATCGTTACGCGACCTGAGTGCCTGGGTGGAGAAAGGGATTGAGCCTGCAGCTAACACTAATAATAAAATAGTTGATGGTCAGGTTGTAGTTCCAGCCACCGCCGAAGAAAGAAAAGGAATTCAGCCGGTAGTAAATGTAAGCATTAATGGTAGTAAACGATCCGATATTTCAACCGGTGAAACGGTAACTTTTAATGCTTTTGCTGAAATACCCAAAGGAATGGGTAAACTGGTTGAAGCTGCATGGGATTTTGATGGTTCAGGAGAATATAAAGGAGTCGTTGATTTATCTGAAGCCAAAATTACAGCTGACGGCTCGCGTGTGGAAATAACAACAAAACATACCTTTTCAGAGACCGGAACATACTTTCCTGTGCTTCGGGTAGCTTCTGAAAGAGAGGGTAATACAGAAACACCTTTCGCGCGGATTCAGAATTTGGACAGAGTAAGAGTTGTCGTGAAATAATTAGTAAAAACAAGTCATGATCACTAAGTTAAAAAATTACGTTCTGGTGTTGATTCTATTTGTTGGTACTTCAGCTCAGTTGTTTGCTAAGGGGCCTGAGAATAATCGTCTGATTGTTCTTATCGATATTGATTATACAGAACCTGATGATGCACAATCCCTAATCCGGTTGTTGCTATATTCAAATCAAATCGACATTCAGGGACTGATCGCAACTACCAACAATGAACAACGAGATGAAATATACCCCGATTACATTCGGAAAATTATAGGTGAATATGATAAGGTACAGCCGAATTTACTGAAACATGAAAAAGGTTTTCCGACTGCTCAGGAATTACTAAAGGTTGTAAAAGAAGGATTACCACTTTACGGAATGAAAGGAGTGGGAAAAGGTAATGATTCTGAAGGTTCAGAATGGATTATTGCCAAACTGGAAGAAAACGACGACAGGCCTTTATGGATTAATGTGTGGGGCGGTTCTACCGTGCTGGCACAATCGCTATGGAAAATTCAGGAAACCAAATCTAAAAAGGAAGCAAGCCGGTTAATCAGTAAACTCCGGGTGTATGCCATTTCCGACCAGGACGATTCCGGTGCCTGGATTCGTAAAACTTTCCCCGATTTGTTTTACATCGTTACTCCGGGTCCCTATGAAGATGGCGTTTGGGGAGGAATAATGAATTTAATTCCGGGTTTAAATAATGATGTAATTTCAAATTTCTGGCTGGCCGAAAATGTCCAGCAGGGACATGGGCCACTTGGTGCAATCTACCCCAATGTGGTTTTTGGCGTTGAAGGCGACACCCCCTCGTTTCTCTACCTGCTGAACAATGGTTTGAATTCATCCGAAAATCCAAACTGGGGAAGCTGGGGCGGACGTTACGAATTTTACAAACCAGAAAATGACACAACAGTTGAGTGGAGGATTCCCATTGTGCCTGAAACAAGGCCAATCTGGACAAATGCTGAAGATACCTATACACCAACAGTTGAAACTCCTTTTGGAATGTCGGTAGCAAATGACACCGTTACTGTAACCGGAGATAAAATAACCCTGGCAAGGTGGCGTGAGGATTTTCAAAACGATTTTGCGGCCCGAATGGACTGGTGTGTAAAAGAGTACGAAGATGCCAATCATCCGCCGGTTGTAAAACTTGTTACACCTGCAAATATTACCGTAAAGTCAGGCGAAATTTTTCATCTGGATGCAACAGAATGCTATGATCCTGACGGCGATGGATTAATTTATTACTGGTTTAATTACCGCGAAGCAGGTACATGCACGGAAGAAGCTCGTTTGTTCCCACCAAATTCTGCAAAAATAAGGGCAATGGCACCTAAAGTTGACAAGCCGGAAACCGTACATTTTATACTCAAAGTTACCGACAGAGGCACTCCAAGATTGTCAAGGTATGCAAGGGTGGTTGTAACAGTAGAACCATAATGAACAATCAAAATCAATTAGTTATGAAAAAATACATCCTTTTAAGTTTATTCTCACTTCTTGTTTTTTCTTATTCAGTAAAAGCAAATCAACCAACAAAACCCCGCGTAATCGCCATGACCGATGGCGAAGTTGACGACCGCTGTTCAATGGTGCGTTTTCTGTTGTACACCAACGACATTGAACTGGAAGCTATCATTGAAACCAATTCGGTTTTTCAAATTAGAGGCTGGAGTCATTCAAACTGGCTCGAAGAACAAGTAAATGCCTACGAACAGGTATACCCGAAATTAAAAGTACATGATCCGGCTTATCCAACTCCGGCAGATTTAAGGAGTAAACTGTATGTTGGCGACGAAGATTCTACACACTTGGTGGTCGACCATTTTGCAAACAAACGTATACCCGGAATGGAACCGGCAATCGATCCTGCCGACTGGGCCGATACGCCGGGTTCAGATAAAATTGTGGAAGTGTTGCTGGAAGATGATCCCCGGCCGGTTCACATCCAGTCCTGGGGTGGCGGAAATACTGCTGCAAGGGCTTTTTACAAATTAAAAACGGAATATCCTGACGATTATAAGCGGGCAGTTTCAAAAGCAGTTATGTATCATATCTGGTACCAGGATGGTGCCGGAAGTTATATCGAAAAGTACCACCCTGAGGTTACCATGGTGCTTTCGTATACTTTCAGTGGAACCTGGGATTCTGGT
>JBKDZK010000183.1:0-2684 GCA_047971205.1 Draconibacterium sp. | reverse complement strand
CTGCGCAAACAGGTTCCGGATATCCGAAAAAACATTGGTGTAAGTAACCGGGTTGGAGCGCGGTGTGCGTCCGATCGGCGACTGGTCTACGCGGATCACTTTGTCAATCAGTTTCAGCCCTTCCACTTTTTTGTAGGCCAGCGGATCTTTTACGCTTTTGTAAAAATGCTGGCTCAAAATCGGCTGCAAGGTTTCGTTGATCAGTGTTGATTTTCCGCTTCCCGACACACCGGTCACACAAATAAATTTTCCGAGCGGAATTTCCAAATCCACATTTTGCAGGTTGTTGCCGGAACATCCAAATATCTTTAGTTTGTCTGCTTTTCCGTTTCGCCGCTCAGCCGGAATCTCGATTTTACGGCGATCGTTCAGGTAATCGGCAGTAAGTGTTTTGGCCTTCAACACATCCTGTGGTTTTCCGGCAGCCACAATTTCGCCCCCGTGTCGCCCGGCCATCGGGCCCATGTCGATCAGGTGATCGGCATGCATCATGGTATCTTTGTCGTGTTCCACCACAATCACCGAGTTTCCGGTATCACGCAGTTGTTCGAGCGCCTGGATCAGTTTCAGGTTATCGCGGTGATGCAGTCCAATGCTGGGCTCGTCGAGGATGTACAAGACATTTACCAGCTGCGAACCTATTTGCGTAGCGAGACGAATTCGTTGCGATTCACCTCCCGAGAGACTTTGTGCGGTGCGGTCGAGCGACAGGTAATTCAATCCAACGCCCAGCATAAATCCGAGGCGATCGCGAATTTCCTTGATTACTTCAGTACCGATCATCCGCTGGCGTTCGGTAACCCGGTCTTCCAAACCATCAAGCCAGGTTCCGAGTTCGTCCAGGTCCATCTGCGCCAGTTCCGAAATATTTTTCCCATCGATCTTGAAATGCAGCGATTCCTTTTTCAGCCTCCGTCCGTGACACTCGGGACATTCGATTTTCTTCACAAACTGGTTGGCCCACTTTTGAGCCGTTTTCGAAGTATTTTCTTCGCGCTGCCCGTCGATGTACTTGATCACCCCTTCGTAGGTCATCATGTAATTCAGACTGTTTCCGAGCGGTGTATTTTTTAGCTGAATACGTTCGTTCGATCCATATAAAACAGCATCGATCCCTTCTTCCGAAATGTCTTTCATCGGAGTTTTCAGGTCGAAATCAAATTTCTCACCAAGGGCCTCGATCTGCCAAAAAATAAGCGAATTTTTGTAGGCTCCCAACGGGGCGATCCCACCTTTACCAATGCTCAGATTTTTATCGGGGATCACCTTGTCCATATCAATCACGGTGATCCGTCCCAATCCGTTACATTTCGGACAGGCGCCCTGAGGCGAGTTAAACGAGAAATTGTGCGGTGCCGGCTCTGCATACGAGATCCCGGTGGTGGGACACATCAGCAAACGGCTGTAATATTTGGCTTCGTTGGTGTCGTTATTGAGGATCATCAGCACTCCGTGACCGTGTTTCAAGGCGGTCTGAATGCTGTCTTTCAACCGTTTTGTGGAAGCCTCATCTACTACCAGCTTGTCGATCAGTATTTCAATAAAGTGGTTTTTATAACGATCCACTTTGTGGTTGTGACGAATCTCTGTCAATTCACCATCCACGCGGGCAGTTAAAAATCCTTTGCGCAAAATCGACTCAAACAACTCGCGGTAATGTCCTTTTCTTCCTTTTACTACCGGCGCCAGAATATGAATGCGCTTGCCCGCAAAATCGGTTTTTATCAGCTGAATGATCTTCTCTTCGGTGTACTTCACCATTTTCTCGCCCGTGTTGTATGAATAGGCTTCACCGGCGCGGGCATAGAGCAAACGCAAAAAATCATACACCTCGGTAACCGTTCCCACGGTTGAACGCGGGTTGCGGGTGGTCACTTTTTGTTCGATGGAAATAACAGGACTCAACCCGGTAATTTTGTCAACATCGGGGCGTTCCATGTTTCCGAGAAACGAACGGGCGTAGGCAGAAAACGTTTCAATGTAGCGGCGCTGGCCTTCGGCATAAATGGTATCGAAAGCAAGCGACGATTTACCACTTCCGCTCAAGCCGGTAATCACGGTGAGTTTATTGCGCGGAATTTCCACATCTACATTCTTCAGGTTGTGAACCCGCGCACCGTGTACAATAATTCTATCTTCCGATTCTAGTTCAGCCAACTGAACTTCTGTGTTTACTTTTTCGGTCATTTTCTTCTATAATCTTCGCCGGTTTGTTATTTCCGGATGGAACAACAAACTCTACAACTGGGGTATTTCTACCCAATATCTTTTTTTGCCGGAGTAGGTCAACGTATTTTCCCGCAGCCAGGGATTAAAATCTTTGAACACCTTGTAACTCAATCCTTGTTCTTTTGCGTAGTCGGCAAAATTGGCTACTGAGCCTGTAATCTCCACTTGTTTCGTCGGGATCACCGGGTATTTGTCTTTGTCGGCCACATAGAAATTGTATTTCTCCGGATTTTCGAGGATCAGTTTCAGCGCCATAATACGATAAACATAACGCGCAGTTTCGGTGGTAATCAGCAAGTCGTAATAATCATCCTGCCGCTGAATGTCCATTTGTCGCTGAACACCTGTCATTCCGCGATTATACGATGCTGCCACCAGGGTCCAGCTGCCAAACTTCTCGTAGGCATCTTTCAGGTAATCGCAGGCGGCACGCGTAGATTTTTCGATGTGGTAGC
>JBKDZK010000182.1:0-2093 GCA_047971205.1 Draconibacterium sp. | reverse complement strand
TCAATATCGGTAACCGTACCCTGCGAAGCACCCTTTACAGTGATGCTAACGCCCGGAAGTTCTGTTCCATCGGTAGCGGTGGTTACCTTTCCTGTTACATTTATTGTTTGCTGGGCCGAGGAGTTTATGGAAAACAGTCCAATGAACAGGCAGGTTGGCAATAGGACGGTAAAAAACCATCCCATTTTATTTTTTAGTATTCTTTTGATTTTCATGTATCTATGTTTTTAATTTTCAACGATAACCCGTCAGGTGACGGAGAATTTGCATATCCGTCAATCGACGGGAGCCATCATCAGTTGTTGCAATGTAAATTGCCAACTGGCTGACTCATGCTTATTTCATGTTGAACCAATTTTACGGGTTTTAATTAATAGCATCGAAACTAAGCACTAAAGCGTGGGTGTTTATACCAATAATTTGTGCAGGGTCTGATCCTGCAGCCATAAACATCACCAGCTGCATGCGGCTGTTGGAAATGCTTTTAAGGATCACTTTTCGTTGGAAATCCCTGAACCCGATAAACTCGGTTCCTGAAAAATCCAGCGTCATTACATTGTTGAAGGTGATGGAATAAGTGGGTGGCCCGTAAACCGACGACACCGTAAGGTCTTCATTGTCGTTGAATGTAAAAGTTGCTCCGTTTTGAGGCGTATATTTGGCGATGCACAAGCCGTAATCCTGTCCGTTTGCATTGACAATACCGGCTCCACCTGTATTGACGATCTCGTAAACAATCCCGCTGAACGAAGCTTGGTCTTCCTTTACATCATGACTATAACTTCCGTCGTAATGAAAAGTGAATTCGTCTTTATATATATCGCCCATTTTAAATTCGGTATTGAATATTCCGTCAGGGAGCGGTCTGGGCGTTCCGCTTACTACAGTCAATTCTGCATCGGCGTTGGCCAGGTAATCTCCGGCAGCATTGTGGCTTGAAGTCAGTTTCCAGGTTTTGCCGTTATAGCCTTCAGCCGTAAAATCTCCTGTAAGCAAAGCATAAGGAGGAAGGGCTACGGCTAATTTCACCTGGTCGGTAACAGTGTTTCCGTCTTTGTCTTTCGCCGTTAAAGTAGCGATGTAATAACCTCCTTCAGGATACACATAAACAGGATTCTGTTCGGTGCTGGTTTCCCCGTTTCCAAAATCCCACTGCCAGCTTGAGGCGCTGTGTGTTAAGGCGGTGAAGGCTACCTGTTTTCCGTCAATGCTGTGGAAAATGGCCGCAGAAAGAGGAAACACCGGTCTCTCGTCATCATCCGAACAGGATGGTAGCAAGATTATTCCAATCATACAAATTAAGAAAGAGAATTGAACTAATTTTTTCATATTGAATAAGTTAGGTTAGAGAATAAATTCTTGTGATTTCATAATGTATGGTGCTTAATTGTCGTTGCATACGATAATTATGTGCAATGCATCTATTCAATTTACGAAATTGTAATGAAAGTAGAATGTGTAGTTATCAGTTACCCTTATTTCGTTAATTCTCATAGTTCCGAATCAGCTCTATTCAAATTTAAGAAGGAGGCGGGAGAAAAACTAATGAAAAATTGGTCGAATTGCATGGAATATTGCTAACTCATAGCAATTTAACGGCAAATAAACGGTTTGGATATGTTAATATAACATTAGACTCAAAATGATTATTTCACAATATTTGAAAAGGCAAAAATCAAGTAAGAATGGGGCAGCATGAAAGTGGTCGGTCGATTTGTTATGTAAAGTGGTTGGCATGTGAAAATTGAGTAATCTTTATGTAAAAAAACTTTGGGGTGTCTGAATAGAAAAGAGGAATGCCAAACCGTTCAGAGTGAAACTTATTCTTTTTTTTGAATGCTCAGTGGAGTCCAATCCTAATATTTGCTTCATGTTTTTGGGGAGGTGAATCAGACCGGATCCTTATGGAATATTGTCACACCGCAGCGAAATGTCATCCCGATTTCATTTCTCTGTTTTGTAGCTATTTCGATTATACGACCACTCTCGGGAATAACACCCCGCAATTGATTCTTTTGTTGTTCTGCCAGGTTGCGCAAGCTTGCAATTTCTTTTTGAACGCTTTTTAAACATCCATCTTTAAAAGTGAATAT
>JBKDZK010000181.1:0-6844 GCA_047971205.1 Draconibacterium sp. | reverse complement strand
CTCAAACACATGAAGACCTTCGTCCCGGATAATGTTTTCGAAATCCACTTTACGGTCCTCTATTATAAGTTCAAGTTCATCGTAAATAAACTGGTCGTCGAAATTCGCAGAGGCTGCATCTTCCCGGTTACAGGCATAAAAAACCTTCTTTGGGCGCGCCCAGTAAATAGCCCCCAGACACATCGGGCAAGGTTCGCACGATGTATAAATCACACAATCGTCGAGCTGAAACGATTTCAGTTTTTTGCAGGCTTCTCGAATGGCAATCACTTCAGCGTGTGCCGTCGGGTCGTTATCCGAAGTAACCCGGTTATAACCTTCGGCAATTATTTCTCCGTCTTTCACCACAACAGCGCCAAAAGGGCCACCGGAATTGGTTTTCATCCCTTTTTCAGCCAGCGAAATGGCAGCGCGCATAAACTTTTTGTCTGTTTCACTCATAGTTTCTCCTCTTTTCAGGCAAAGCTTTCAAAAGTAACATTCAGAAGATGAAAATACAAATACAACGAATTTTCTCCGGAAAGTTTACACGGATGTGCCCCTGCTTCGGGGCACCTGGCGGATGATCAAACGCAGCGACTGGTCGTAGGTCATGTAATTCCAGAGCCAGTTGATAAAAATCACCAGCCGGTTTTTTACCCCCACAATCGACATCAGGTGCACAAACATCCACACCATCCAGGCCACAAAACCCGAAAACTGCAATTTGGGAAGGTCAACTACAGCACGGTTTCTACCAACGGTCGCCATCGAACCTTTGTCGTGGTAACGAAATCCGGTCAATTCCGTTTTATTATGAATATTCACGAGGTTTTGAGCCAACAAAGAAGCCTGCTGAAGCGCTACCTGCGCCACCTGAGGATGCCCGTTTGGATAAGCTTCTGTCTCCATGTAAGCAATATCTCCAATGGCAAAAATATCGTCAGCATCGTCTATCTGATTAAAATCGTTTACCCTGATCCGGTTCCCCCGAACAATCAGATCGGGATTGATACCTTCGGGCATTTGGCCTTTAACACCTGCCGCCCATATCAAAGTATTGGCCTGAAAACTTTCCTTGTCTTCCAGGTCAACCTGTTTCCCGTCGTAGTTTAGAACTCTATGTTCCAGCTTTACTTCCACACCTAATTCGGCGAGGTAGTTGAATGCCTTCTCACCCGCTTTGGCACTCATCCCGTTTAAAAGTTGATGATTCGCTTCAATCAGTATAATCGTCATCTGCCTGAAGTCCATTTCGGGATAATCTTTGGGAAGCACAAAGTTCTTCATTTCGGCCAGTGCTCCGCATACTTCAACACCCGTTGGTCCGCCGCCCACGACCACCACGTTCAGCATACGTTTTCGCTCTTCCTCGTCACTGATTGTAACAGCTCTTTCGAAATTGCTGAGTATAGTATTTCGCAGAAAAAGTGCTTCTGAAACCGACTTCATGGGAAGGCTGTTCTTGGCAAAACTCTGCATTCCAAAGAAATTGGTGGTAGCACCTGTGGCAATCACCAAGTAATCGTACATCACCGTTCCCAAACTGGTTTCCAGCATTTTTTCTTCGGACCGGATTTTATTCACCTCGGCCACGCGGATAAAAACGTTTTTTACATTCTGAAAAACCTTCCGTAGCGGAAAAGATATGGAGCTGGGCTCCAAACCCGAAGTCGCCACCTGGTAAAACAGGGGTTGAAACTGATGATAGTTATTCCGGTCGAACAACACCACCTGAAAATTCTGTTTGTACAGCTTCCGCGCCAGGCGCAAACCGGCAAATCCTGCCCCTATAATCACTACTCTCGGCTGCTCTGTTCTTGGTATATTTACTGGCATTGATATAAATTTTACTACTGAAACAAATGCTAAAAATGATTGTTTTAAGCCCACTTAAAAACAACAATTTGTTTACATTTCAGGCAAAAACATCTTTTTCATCTGCAATATTTAAAATTTTTCATATTCGTTCTATTTCGAAAGAACGGCTGGTGAAAAAACTGGGAGAAATATCGGTGCAACAACTGACAGAATTGAAAGAAGGATTGAATGATATTTTGAGGTATTGAAATGTCCTTTTTATTTTGAATAACTTCTACGGATGGATTATTCATTCTAATAAATTGTCTGACTTTTTTCCGATAAATCATCACCTTTGAACAAATAATCAAACTTCATAACATCCTAACTTAATTTCATTTATCGTAAAAATACGAAGATTAATATGAGGTTTAAAAAATCCGTTGAAGCAACTTTATTCCACCCTTAATCCGGTAACTAGCGTTTTCTTTTGAAGTGAAAACCAGCTAAGTCCAAAAATCCAGATGAATCCGTTCAGCAAAATCATTCCGGTAACCAGCGCAACCGTCCCAAACGATGCATCGGAATGGGTGGATAAAAACGAAGGAAGTGTAGCCACCACTGCGGTGATAAAGCCGATCAGAACTCCGGTAAACAGCAAAATCAAATACTCCGACGTAATGATTTTGAAAATGGGCCGGTTGCTGAAACCAATGGCCTGCATTACCGAAATTTCGCGACGGCGTTCCAACAGTGTACGCGCCAAAATCACAGCCAGTCCGATGGTACCCAAGATCAATCCCAAAGCTCCCAATGCCAAAAAAATAGACAAATAGGTATTGGTAACCGAATAAAACTCCACCAGACGTTTAGCCGTGGATTCCATTTCCCAGCCATAATCACGAAAAACAGACTGTAATTCATCGCCGATTTTTTGCTGATCTTCCGTTTTCCCGTCAATCAGGAAAATATGAGAGCCACTGTTACTCGGATAGTTTTTCAGAAAATTTGGATTGGAGATCAACACGTAGCCCTGAAATATGGAAGGAGTAGTTCCTGCAATCAGTTTTAGTTTGAGCGTATCGCCCAATTCATTTTGATACAGTAAAACGTCGCCCACTTTTTTCCCAAGCCCCCACTGAATAACCGTTTGGTCGGCAATGGCGGGAATGGTGCCATCATCAAAAGTTTCATTCAACGCCATCCACGGATCTTTCTCTCCCAGCTCCTTCAATTTGGCAGCAAATGAAAAACGCCCCTGCAGAGCTTCCGCGTCAAGCCCCAAAACAGCAGGTTGCGAAATGCGGTTCAGGTTCAGACAACTGGCATCGTCGCCCTCGACTTTTCGCAACTGAACAGCATTAAACTCTTCAAAGATGCCCTCTTCTGCCCTTTTCTCAGGACTATTAATATTAATATCAAACAAAACAGGCATGGTTGTTTCGGCAAAATACAGGAATCCTCCCGTTCCGCTTGTTTTATTCTGGGCGTTGGCAAACAGATCGAGCTTGTTTGAACCGGTCGATACCACGATAAAAGTTCCAAGTGCAAACAATATCACAACGGTTAACGATCGGGCCTTGTTTCGGGAAAGATTAAGTTGCGCCAAACGTCCCAGCCGGAGTTCGTTCTTTCTACCGTTTTCCAGCCTTATAATAAAGTGCCGGAACAGTAAAAGCAGTCCAACCAAGAGCAATCCTCCGACAGCAAAAAACAGCGAAGCATTCATTTGCGGTGATACAAATACCTGGTAAATGAAAAGAGCGACCGAAGCAAGCAACGAAACGATCATCAAAACATTCCACGCCAGTTCTTTTATCCGACTTTTGGAAGCTGACGTTTGTTTCTGAAGTTCAGCTGTTTTCTGTTTCTGAAAACGGGAAACCGATATATAAATCGCAGCAAGCGACACCAGTAAGCTAATTACGAGTCCCAGAACCACCGTAGCCGGGTAAATCTTTATCAGTAAAACGTCGGTTCTGACGATATCGTACCACAAGGTATTGAGGATCCGAAAAACCAGCTTTGTATAGAAAACAGAGATCACGGTTCCCACAATTCCGCCCAGCAATGCAACGGCAAAACCTTCCCACAAATAAAAACTGCGTACCTGTTTTTGTACGAATCCCAGTGCATCCAACAGTCCAACTTGTGTAGAGCGATTTTCCAGGTTCAGACGAAACAACAGAGAAGTCAGAACTATTCCGGCAATTAACAGGAAAAAGCTCAGGCCAATAAACAATCCGCTAAAATCCGTACCATTTTTTGCTGCACTCACCCCTTTTTCACGGATCGGTTCAACCGACATTCCCAAATCGGCAGGTGTAATATTCTCAGCGAATACCTGTTTGTATTTCGCCTCATCAAAAACTTTGGCAGAATAGCGCACTGCCGTATAGTTTCCAAAACGGTTCGACCACATTTCCAGCGCCTTGTTTAACGAGATATAAGCTTTCGGAGCCCCTTTGTAGTCATCCCAGTATTTCTCGTCTTTATCGCGAATGGCATCCAGATTAATCGGCACGCCGGCTTCCCATTCCCGGCAATGCCCGGCATCCGAAAGACCGGGTAGGTTGGGCATTCGTGTTTCATCGGCCCATCCCGGCACCATCGGAACAATCCTTGTCAGAACAAAATCTGATTCTTTTTCAACCAATTTGCGCAAAGGGCCAATTTGCCAGTATTTCAGGCGAATTGAATCACCAATTTCAGCTCCTAAATCATCAGCTGCCCAGCGGTTCAGAATAAGCTCGTTTTCGCCAAGACCAGTATCGATGGTTGAAACAAAGGAGTAAGGGATTGATCGAGATTGTGGGAGATTGGTCGAGATTGATGAAGATTGATTGCCTATAAAGCTCGTGGCTCGTGGCTCATAGCTCGTGGCTTCTTCCGAAATTTCGTTCACAAAATACGTCAGCATCGGTTGTGCGCTCGGAAGTTTCTGTAGCGTTTCAGCAACTTTGTCTTCCATAAAAACACGCTCGGTTGATATCTCCACCTCATCAGTTGCTTCAATATTTTTTAGAAGAAGTCCGGCATCGGCGGGCGTCAGACAATGTTTTACCGACTGCAAAACTTCGTCTGTTCCTAAATCTGTAGCTATCAGTATCTGGTTGGCTTTCCCCTGAAATTCCATCAGTCGATTTAAACGGTCGATGGAAAGAAAAATATTATACGGCGCTGTTTGTGAGTTTTTCAAACTAAACCGCCCCAACTCTTCCTTTTGAATAATATTTTTAATGGTCGCACGCAACGAAACGCTTGTCTCTTCTGCGGAAATAAATGGCGCATTCATCGGAATCAAACTGGCTTTTTTGACGCGAACCAGCAAATTATCACCTTCTTTTACCTCTAGTCGATCTGCCAGATTTTGGCTGATAGCGATCTCATTATTTTGCAACTCTGAAAAGACTGATGAATTTGAAATCTTCTCGAAAGATTGATCCACTCCAACTACCTGCACCTTGTTGGCACGCCGTTGACCGCCATCGGCCACGGCAACACCTTCGAGCAATAACACGGGTGCTGCCTCAATCTGAGCGTTGTCTGCTTCCAATTCTGAAGCCATTTCCTGCCTGAAATAACGTTCCACCACTGAAACCAGGTGTGTGGTTTCACCCAGCCGGTAAAAAGTGGCCTGCTCCAAACTGTAACGCACCGAGTCGCCAATCACCAGCGAGCCGGTCAAAACCATGGTGCTAACCACTACTCCCAACGCCACCAGCAAGTTGGCTTTGAAATAGTGTAAAAATGTTTTTATTATAAAGCCCCCTCTGACTCCCCCAAAGGGGGAGAAAAGTGCTGAACGATTTCTATTTGAATATGCTTTTTTAGTTCTCACAGATAAAACAAAATTTTATGCTACTTACTCGCTTCTCTCTTATTCCCCTCCTATGGAGGGGCTAGGGGAGGCCTTCCCATTTTTAAGTAAATACTTCTTATCCATCTGCTCTGCCAAAACAGCCGAGTGGGTTACCGTTACCAGGGCAACATCCTCATCATCGCTTAACTTTTTCAGCAAGTCGGTTAATGCGGCGGCATTTTCTTCTTCAAGGGCACCGGTAGGTTCGTCGGCCAGAATTAGTTTGGGCTTGTTGATTAATGCACGGACAACCGCAGTCCGCTGACATTCCCCACCCGACATCTCCGATGGCTTTTGATGACGTTGCTCCCAAATCCCCACTTTTCTGATCAGGTATTCCGCCCAGTCTTTTTGCTCTTTTGTGATTTTATTCCCCTGAGGCAAAAGTGGAAGCAGTACATTCTCCAGTAGATTCAGCTGAGGCATTAAATGGTGCATCTGAAAAACAAATCCCAGGTGTTTGTTTCTGAAAGTTGCCAGTTCGGTTTTTGAATACCCGGTGATGTCCTTTCCTTCAAAAAGAACCTTGCCGGCTTCGGGTTGATCAAGTGCGCCGATAAGATTAAGCAACGTTGTTTTACCCGATCCACTCGGCCCAACAATGGCCACTTTTTCTCCTTGATTAATCGCAAAGTGTAAATCTTTCAGTACGGCCCGGTAACTGTGTGTCCCCGGTTCGCCGTAGCCTTTGGTTATGTTTTGTAATTGTAAAAGCATTTTATTCTGTCACCCTGAGCGTAGTAGAAGGGTGTTTTTTTAAAATTTTAGTTGATATATAAGTCACCCTTCTGCTTCGCACAGTGAACTTTTTCCCGTCACATTGAGCTTAGTCGAAATATGATATTTATTCTGTTATATTCTTTTTAAAGTTAGAAAAATGCGTGTCATTCTGACAAACAGAATATTCCTTTAATTTTTCCCAGTTACTTTCGATTAACGCTTCCTTTTTTCTTTTTGACCAACCTTTGATCTTCTTCTCCCATTGTTCTGCCACCTGAAAATCAAGAAAAGTTTCACAGAACATCAATCTTACAGGTCTCCGAATTGCAGTGTAGCTATCAGGAGCCTCTCCATAATTATGCTCTTGCAACCGTCTTTCAATATCGTTTGTAATGCCGGTATAATAACTGTCATCTTTGCATTTCACGATATATACATAGAAGGTTTTCATCGTTACTCCAATTTGTATGCTTCGACTCCGCT
>JBKDZK010000180.1:0-7054 GCA_047971205.1 Draconibacterium sp. | reverse complement strand
GAGTGTCTTTTACCGGAGTTCACTTACTGAGGTAATTCAAATTTTCCTAAAATCGGAGAATGATCGGAAAGGTATGTGACTCCTTTATAAGCTTCGTTTAGCACTTTATAGGCCGTTGGTGTTGTGTTGACATACCAAATGTAATCAATAATTGCCGCGTTCATTCCCCAGTTGTTATAGGTTGGAGCATTATAATCGCTTCCTGTCACAAACTGTTCTCTTAAGCTATTCATAAATGTTGTAAAATCTATAATATTCGCATTGTCAGGCGTCATGTTAAAGTCCCCTGTCAGGATAACCAAATTTTCGTCGCCGGCAATCTCCTTTATTCTTTCTTTAATTAACAAAAGTCCCTGTTTTCGGGCATCTGTGCCTTTATGGTCGATGTGGGTATTGAAAAAATAGATTTCTTTTTTCGTGCCCTTTACCTGAAGTCTTGCCCAGGTGCAAATACGGAAAGCGGCTCCGTCCCAACCTTTCGACATCAAATCAGGGGTTTCGCTCAACCAAAACGTTCCTTTGCTTTTTAAGGTTAAAATATCGGTACGAAAACCTATCGACACATATTCGGTGTTGCTGGTGCCATCGCGACCAACTCCAACTATTATGTAATCTTTTAGATTATCGTCGAAAATTTTTTTTTGATCAGGCCTTACTTCCTGCATGCCAATTACTGACGGTTTTAAGGCGTTGATCATTGCGAGGCATGCCCCCTTCCGGTTATCCCATTTGTGCTCATCGGTGTCGCCTCCACTGTACCGTACATTAAACGACATTGCCGTTATGTCAGAAACCGCTGTTTCGTCCGGGGTCTCAATCTCAGTGTTTGTTGAATTTTCGGAACAAGAGCTTACCGCATAACAACAGAATACAAGTGCAAAAAAGTAAATAACACGTATCATTTATATATGATTGAAGTTATGTTTTTTCGAGCCGGATCTTAATTGAGGACAACTTTCACCACTACAGGCAAATGATCGGAAGGATACCGTTGGTCCATATGGTCGGTTAAAACTCCGTATTTCAGTACTTCGATCTTTTTACTGGTAAATATGTAGTCAATTCGTTTGTCCAATGGTGCATCGTACTTAAAACCATTAAATGTCCCCTCTGGTCCGTAGGGAGGTGTAGTTGACACGTTGCGCGAATCATTTAGTAAAGCTTCCATGGCCTTAACCTGTTCTGTTTCCGGCAGGGAATTTAAATCACCGACACAAATTGCAGGAGTATCGCCCACAATTTCCTGAATTTTCTGTACCATTAGTTTCCCCGATTCCTTCCGGGCAATTACTCCCTGGTGATCAAAATGCACACAGAAAAAGTAAAATACTTTTGATGATTCCAGATCTCGGAATTTTCCCCACGAACAAATCCGGTTACAACAAGTTGCATCCCAGCCAAGTCCTGGTTCATTGGGTGTTTCTCGCAACCAGAAATCGCCCGATTCCAGCAATTTAAACCGATCGGTCCGGTAAAAAATAGCAGAATGTTCTCCTGCTTCTTTACCATCTTCACGACCGTGTCCGGTATAGTTGTAATCTTTCAATTCTGAAAGGTCTTTTAGCTGTTCTATAAAACCTTCCTGAGTTCCGAAAATATCAAATTCATGAAAACGGACTAAACTCTTCACATTCTCTTTCCGGTTGGGCCAGGCATTTATTCCGTCTTTAGACGTGTTCATGCGGAGGTTGTAGGTAGCCGCAATAATGGGTTTATTTGGGCGGGCAATGGTTAAAACTGCATTTACCATTAAAATGGTTAATAAAAGGAATGTTCGTTTCATTTGTTGTTCGTTTTATTTTTTTGGGAAGACATACTTTCATAACTTCCACTACAAGGGTTTTAAACCTGAAGTATATGAAAACAAAATTGACCTAATTGCTGGTATAGCTCGCATTTCATCAGTTCATTTTAGGAAAATATTTGTGGGCTCACTATATCGTTTGCTTAAATCAATTGGAATAAATTAAATCAGGGAGTTATCAGTATAGTCGATAACTCCCTGAAATCATTAAACATAAATATTAATTTCCATCATTTGAAGCACCGTTTTCCCATCCTGAATTTTGGGTGATGCTCGGATTCTTAACCATTACTGTTGCTGGGATTGGATACAAATATTGTTTGTTTCCCCACACTCTTCTGGAATCATTAGGCTTGTCCCAAGTCAGGTAATAACCATTGGCACCTACTACCGGCTCGATCAAGTGTAACTGTTTCGAACTTCCTGCTCCCTCCTCAACGTACACTGTTGCACAAGTAGTCTTTGCCGCATCCCAATCGCCAGTAAGGGCTTTCGCCGCAGCAAGTCCTGCATCAGAAGTATAGAAAATCACATCGTAGCTTCCACTGTGATCAAGGTCGATCGGCACATTAACCTCCGGAATATACATTCCATACCAGCTTTTCAGCAGCAAATCACCACGTTTCCACCTTCTCAGGTCATCAAAGCGGAATCCTTCCAAACAAAGCTCAGTACCTCTTTCCCTACGTATTTCAAGAATAACCGGATCTGATATATTAGGGAAATAGAAAGATTTTAAGTAATCATCAACCACGGTTGGTTTGGTTGAAATTCCACCCGTGATGCCCGCTCTTGCTCTTAATGCTCCAACTGTTTTTGCCCAATCGGCATCGGTTAATGTGCCCAATTCTGCTTTTGCTTCAGCATAATTCAGCAGTACCTCAGCATAACGGAAAAGCGGAAGAGCATTGGTATTCAAGGCAGCATCGTCGTATGCTTTACCATCGAGACAAAGTTTTATGGGTTGATAACCGGTAAACACATAACCTGCAAAATCGGGTGCTGCCGGATCTCCGTCGCGGGTGTACCCTGGAGTACGGATGGTTTGAGCCAAACGATAGTCGCGATTTTGGCATTCGGTGTAAAAATCTTCCGTTTCCCAACCTGCTCTACTGGTATAAGGTGTCCCATCGAGTTGCAAGTAGGTATTAATAAATGGACGTGTCATACTAAAACGGTTTCCGTAAGTTGGAGAAGTCCATTTCCAGTTGGCGTGATGTAACACACCTAAATCAACACTTGAAACCACTGCCATCAAAATTTCAGATGTTTCAGGCTCGTCTTTCGTGAACAGTGTACGATAGGATTTTGCTGTTCCTGCCCCGGTATATAACTTTTTCCCCGAATTGATCATCATGTATTCCGCCATGCTTGCAGCACGTTGCAACCAGGTACCGGCAGAGGTGCTCAAGCTCAGGTTATGATATTTGCGGAATGTTCCTTCGAACAAACAAACACGTGAAGCAAATGCATAGGCAACCCATTTGGTTACCATCGAACCTGTTGCGTCAGACGTTGCTGTAATGTTACTACAGGCAAATTGAAGGTCTTCATACACTTTTTCCATCACCAGTTCGCGCGAATCGCGGGGCGCGTACAACTCTTCGTCTTCCACATCCAGTGGTTTATCGATCCATGGTACATCTCCAAAAGTTGTTACTTTATCGTAATAAAACCATGCACGGAAAAAGCGGGCAATACCAAGGTAGTTATTCAGCGTGGTTTCATCCAGGTTTTCATTCGTACAGTTTTCAATAAAATAGTTTATGTTACGTAAGTTTGACCACGACCATCCCCCACTGATTTCTTCATTGTATGCATTCTTGGTAATAAATGTATTGATGTTGTTGATGGCACCAAAGTCGACTAAGTCAACTTCAATTTGATTCAGACTACTCCCGGAAGGAAGCATATTGTAGAACGAATAAACATAGGTTTTCAATCCAGCCTCCGATCCAAAAATAGCACCTTTACCGGCCTCATCTTTTGGCTCCTCATAAAGATCGCACGAAGCCAAAAGGATTGCTATACTTAATAATGTGTATATTATTTTTTTCATAGTGTTTACAGATTAGAATGTTACGGACAAACCTAATGAAATACTTTTCATTAAAGGATAACTATAATTGTCGCCGCTTGTTCCGGATGTTAAATCAGGATCCGATCCCTGAGTATTGGTTACATCAAAGTCGCGAGTTCGTTTATAAAGAGGCGACCAACTCCAAAGGTTTTCTCCGCTGACGTAGATTCGAGCATTCTGCATACGAATCTTCGATGTCAGGCTTTGAGGAATGGTATAACCTATTTGGAAATTTTTCAAACGAATATAGGCCACATTTTGCAGATATCGATCTGTTATTGTATTCCCATATCCTAAAGACTGGTTATATCCTGCATAACGTGGCAGGTATGCATCCCGGTTATTTTCAGTCCAGTAATTATCCAGGTGCCATACTGGCATATTATTATACGGGCGGTTGTACTGCCCCCAGAAACCGCATTCCTTGTCGGGGAACCAATCTTGTTTTCCTACGCCCTGAAAGAATGTAGAGAAAAAGAAACCGTTCCAGTCGCCGCTCAACATGAAACTGTAGATATAACGGGGTTCTGAGTTTCCCAGGATTACCTGGTCCCCAGGATTATCAACTGTTTTATCACCGTAGTCAATTTTTTTATTGTCATTCAAGTCCACGAATTTTAAATCGCCGGGATAAGTTGTTCCGTTAGCGGAAGTTTTTATGATTGTGTTTACATAACCGTCAATTTCCTCCTGCGACTGGAATAAACCATCGGTTTTATATCCCCATATTTCACCAATTGTCATTCCTTCGTAATAGTCGCTTAAACTATTGGTGGCATTGTTGTAGCGGCCGATAGTCGATTTGTAGTCGTGCAGTGTAGCGCGAATTTCATAGTTAAAAGGTTTGTTGGCCAGCAAAAATTTATCCTGCCAGTTCAAAGATATTTCCCAACCTTTTGTAGTCATATCAGCGTAATTTCCTTTCGGCGATGATGCGCCAAACACATCAGGAAGAGTCATGCCAACGGTATACATATCGGTCGTTTTACGTACATAATAGTCACCGGTAAACCGAAGTTTGCTGTTTATAAATGCAATATCAAGGCCATAGTCTGCAGTTGTAGCTGTTTCCCAGGTTAAACTGCTGGGAATAACAGCCGGAGCGCTGGTGTATTTGTTCAATGCACCGTTTAACACACGGGCAGAAGTACTAATGCCCAAAAGCTCCTGAAAGCTATACGAGGCAACGTTTCCGTTTCCCAGTGAGCCATATGAACCACGTAATTTTACGTCAGAAATAAAGTTCCTGTCAACATTCCAGAATGATTCTTCAGAAAGTCTCCATCCAAGAGAAATAGATGGGAAAAAGGCGTATTGCTGGTCCTCCGGAAACTTAGACGAACCATCGTAACGGCCGTTTACTTCCATCAGATAGCGGTCCTTGTAAGCATAATTAAAACGGAAATAGGCACCTGCAATGCGCCACTTTTCGTAACCTGCTGAAGTAGTAATTGATTCTCCCAAAGCCATGTTCAGGCTTTCGGCATCCTCCAGCAACAAACCATTACGCTGAATGTAGTTCGATTCATACTTTGATGTTTCGTAGATGTAACCGATCATACCCTTGAAATAATGGTCTTCAGCAAAGGTGTTTTCATATTCGCCGTAGAGGTTGGTTGCAGTATAGAATGTATTCCGGTCTGAAACCTTGTAGTCGTTATATTTTTCACTTAACCAAACGGTTACATTTTCTTTTGTACTGTAGGGTACAGGAACCCGTTTTTGAACCGAGTTATTATCGTAATTACGGAATGAAAAATCTCCGTTTATCTGCAATTTGTCGTTAAAAAATTTGGCAGTAAAACCGGTTGTATTTTTCAATACCCTTTTATTCGTATCAATTCCGTTCTTACCATAAATGAAGTCACCAACGTTATAAGCTGCTGACATGGTCAAGGAACCATCAGGGTTGAAAATCGGAGAAGAAGGGTGACCTTCGTCTGCAATATTTCTCCAGATAGAACCACCTTCTCCAACGTTTATCGGGTTGTGGTAGGTCATGTCGGTGAATTCCATGTTATTGGTTAATCTTAACCAATCGTATACCTGCAATGATCCTTTTGCCCGGATGTTAGCAGTTTGATAAACATCTGAATTATATTGAAATAATCCGTTGTAATCGTACAAACGACTGGAAATGTAGAAATCACTTTTTTCCGTTCCTCCGGAGATCATAATGTTATGCTCTTGTGCAAACGACTGGTCGCGATACAATACATCATAATAATCGGTGTTTCCGTAATATGTATATGTACCGTCGTCTTCAATAACCACTTCATCGGCAATGCCTTGTTCTTTGCGTTCTTTAAACGTTTGAAGCCATGCATCAGAATACTTTTGTGTTTTATTAATCTTGCTTGGAAGTTTTGAATAGTTGTTCCAGGCATAATAAGCTTCCCTGAAACGCTCTGACCAGATATAACCATCAGTCACATTATCCTGAAGCGCTACCGGGCTTTGAAGCGAAAAATTACCGGTATAATTAACCGTTACCTTTCCCTTTTTCGGTTGTTTAGTTGTAATCAGTACAACACCAAATGTACCTCTGGCTCCATAGATGGCAGCCGAAGCTGCATCTTTCAATACCGAAACACTGGCAATATCATTTGGATTCAAAAGAGCAGGATCACCCTCAACCCCATCAATCAATACCAAGGCACTACCTCCCGTTCCAATTGAGGTGTTTCCACGTACATTAAAACTGGAAGTACGGGTTGGTTTACCATCGGTTATTTTAATGTTCAGGTTGGGTACTACACCTTGCAATGCCTGAGTGACATTTGATACTGAACGATTTTCGAATACTTCTTCACTGACTTGATCAACCGCACCGGTAAGATTTACTCTTTTTTGCGTACCATAGCCAACGGCAACAACCTCATCAAGGCCAATCGATTCTTCTTCCATTTGCAGGTTGATAGTTGCCTGATTACCGATAACAATCTCCTGGCTACGCATTCCCACAAAAGAAAATAAGAGAGTAGCTTTTTCAGGTATATTGTTTAAGGAATAGGTGCCGTCGTTGCCGGTAACTGTTCCCTGTGAGGTACCTTTAATTACCACAGTAACACCCGGCAAGGGTTGGCCAGATTTGTCGGTAACTTTTCCGGAAATGTTTTTATTCTGTTGGCTTTCCGTTGTATTCGAGTTAACAATATTTTCTTTCATTA
>JBKDZK010000179.1:0-3011 GCA_047971205.1 Draconibacterium sp. | reverse complement strand
CCAAGGAGTATTACGCCAACTTCATTTCAGCTAAATCGCTGAAAATCGAATTTTCTTTATTTCACCCCTCTGTCAGCCATAGAGGCTGACATCTCCCCTCAATGAGGGAGAAAAAGCGGACCCCCATGGCATAGCCAAGGGGAATTATTAGTTTAAATTATTTTCGGTCGTTTCGTCCTCTCACACCACCCAGCGTACGCCTCACGTACTGGGCGGTTTCATTAATTTGGAACAGTAATAAACATACATATCGAACAATCCTATAGAGTTGAACCATTCCAGGTTCATACTCTCATGTGCTTGAGGGGTGTTGGATTTGTCAATATATCAGGGGCTAAGGGTAAAGGAAAATCAAAAGCAGGAATTGCAATTATCGATAATCAGGAAAATCCGGGCTACCCGCAAAACCTGATTTTACGCAATAAAAACAGCATGCAAAATTTGATATGGCCCGGTGCAGAACCGGTGCCATTATCTACAACCAAACCATTGGTTTTAAAGTATTCACTGGTAATTTATTCAGGAAAAATGAAAGACAAAAACCTGAAAAAGTTGTTGGAATAATATGAACCCAAAAAAATCAAAACAATTATGACTACCGACAGAAGAAATTTCATTAAACATTCCGCAATAGCAACGGCAGCTGTTGGGGTTGCACCCTCCATTTTAAATGCTTGTGCATCGCCGGCAGAGCAGGTTAATGTGGCGCTTATTGGTTGCAGATCGATGGGATTTAGTAACCTGAAAAGTTTTTTGCGCAAGGAAAATAATGTCAGCTGTGTGGCTTTATGCGATGTAGATAAAAAGATACTCGACAGCCGGGCTGCCGAAGTGGAAAAAATGACCGGAAAACGCCCGCTTATTTATAGCGACTTTCGCGATGTGCTGGATAATAAAGACGTGCAGGCAGTAATAATTGGTACTCCCGACCACTGGCACGCCATAATGATGATGATGGCACTGGATGCCGGAAAACACATTTACGTTGAAAAACCAATGGGGCACAGCATTGAAGAATGTAATGCGATGGTGGCTGCACAGGCAAAACACCCCGAACTTTTTTGCCAGGTAGGCATGTGGCAGCGCAGCTCGAAACATTGGTTTGAAGCATCGGAAATTGTTAAGTCCGGATTACTGGGCGATGTACACCTCGTGAAAGCCTGGATTTATAAGGGTTACGATACCCCTTATCCGGTTATGCCCGATACCGATGCTCCCGATTATGTAGATTACGACATGTGGCTGGGCCCCGCACCTAAGCGGCCATTTAATATGAACCGTTTTCATTATAATTTTCGCTGGTGGTGGGATTATGCCGGTGGTGCAATGACCGACTGGGGCGTGCATCTGCTCGATTTTGCCTTATATGCCATGGATGCCGACATGCCAACTTCAATTTCGCCCGGTGGCGGGATTTTTTACAACGAACCGGAAGCCATTGAAACACCTGATATTCAGCAGGCATCTATCAATACCCCACACATACCATAATTTGGGAGTGCGGCTTAAACCCCGGTATTGGCCCGTACCAGAAAGCCCACGGTATTGCTTTTGTCGGGCAAAAAGGAACACTGGTGGTTACACGCGGTGGCTACGAAATTTTACCCGATTACAGCAACGAGAAAAAAGGCCCGTTCTTTGAAGCCAAAGCCCAAAAAGAATATGGCGACGGGTTGGATGAGCATATTGAAAATCTGCTTTCGTGTATTCGGGAAGGTGGCACCTTAAATGCCCCGGTTGAAATTGGTGCAAAAACCGGCATTGTTTCCGAAATGGGAAATATGGCCTACCGGGTAGGGCAACGGATACATTGGAATAATTCAGCAAAACTATTTAATGAAGCGGCAGCCAACAAGCTAATGGGACTAAGCTACAATAAAAACTGGCAGTTACCCGGTGTTTAACACCATAACCATTATCAATAAACAAGGCCACTATTATAAATGGCCTTGTTTTGGTTAGGATGTATTTGGGATATGGTCAGCAACAATCTTACTTCATCCGATTTAATATAATCCGCTTTGTTATTACTGTTTCTTTGGTTTTTATGCTAATCAGATAAGTGCTGCTTGTTAAGCCCGAGAGGTCAATTTTTATGCGTTCAACAGGAGCAAGGTATTTATTATGGCTGATACGCCGCCCGTTAATATCCATTACCAGAATTTCCACATCGTTGTTTAAAATGGTTTCAAATTCTAACGTTGATATTCCATTGGTAGGATTGGGGTATATTTTCATGCTGATTCCGGCAACTTTATCTGTTCCAATACCTGTATAGTTTTTCACGCATACCTGAACGGAATCACTTGCTTTTTGCAGAAGCGGATCGAGGGCCTCCAGTATCAGGTTGAAACATCCGGTGTCGGCTATTGTTGGTTCGAAATAGATAGTTAACAGCCCCCCCTCAAGCGACGACGATAACCAGTTCGTGCTATCAAGTCCTTCAAAACCATAATTATAACTGAGGTCTTCATCGTCGCTAAAAACTTCGTTCATATCAATGGTTTCTGTTTGCTTATGTCCAACTTCCAATTGGATGTTTTCAACCGGATTGGCAACATATGGTGCCTGATTGTCGGTTACTTCAAGGTGTAATATGACCAAACTGTCACATCCCAACGAATTAACCAATGAATCCGTGTAGACTCCGGTTTCCGTATAACTGTTACCGGCGAAAGTATAGGATTGCCCCTGAGCTATACTCACATAAATATTCGATTCATCTGTCGGGTTTACCGTTAAATCGAGTACAATGGTACTGTCGCAACCCAACGAATTTTGCATAATGGTGGTGAAAATTCCAGTTTCGGACTAAAACGAATCTCAAATTTCAATGCTTTCTCCCTGGCAAATTGTTTCCGAACGGTCGGCATATTGAACGGGGTTAACCGTTAAATGAAGCGTAACCACACTGTCGCAGCCAAATTGGTTGCTCAGTGTTTGGGTGTAAATACCTGTTTCAGAATAAGTCCAGTCGCCGATACTTATGCTTTCACCCTCACAAATTGTTT
>JBKDZK010000178.1:0-3554 GCA_047971205.1 Draconibacterium sp. | reverse complement strand
TCTGTTTTCTGTTTCCTCAAGAGGGCCGCCAGCCTCTTCTCCGCCGTATGTGATCGAAGATAAAGTAACCTGCTCCTCTGACAGAGCTCTGGCTTCGCTTAGCTTATAAAAATAAAAATACCGGAAAGGATCTCCCCCTCCTGACGTAGTAACTGCAAGTACATCGTTTTCGACATCAATGGCCGGATGAATATTGGTTTTTCCGGGCAAGTAGAAACCTTCCCCGCTAAATTTCTCAGCTATCCCTCCCGGAACATATTTCAATCTGGAAAATGTTTGATTGCTTCCATACGAACCATCACTACCTTTTGTCGCATTACTATTTATCCAGAGATACACCTCATTTCCTTTCTCCTCAATAGCCATATTGGTTCCATGTCCAAAATATTTCAATTGCATGTAATCGAGATAAGGCTGATTAGCCGCGCCTCTTACAACAAAAATCACGTGCGGCAACCCACCACCGAGTTGGTCATAAAAGATGGTTCCGTCTGATGCAACATCAAAACACTGAATCACGGTATTGCGGACAAGATATATTCCCTTACTGTAGATTAATTCATTCGACAACTGAGCTTCCAACTTCCTCAACCCTTTAATTAGCACGTGTATTTTGGCCGTGGCTGATATAGTGCTGCCTGCCAGCTGAACAACGACTTCAGCACTTCCTGCTTTTCGGGCAGAAACAAGGCCCTTTTGATCGACTGCGAGTACCGACTCATCCATGGATCTCCAGGTCAAGTCAACATCAGCCGGAATGGGCTCAGACAACTCAAGCTGCAAAGTCTCCCCTTCGCTTAAAGCCCACGTTTCCCTTGCAAAACTTAAAGAATCGATACCAGAATCCTCCCCTTTACCACAAGAAACCAGCAGCCAACACTGCAAAACACACAAAACAAAACCAATACTATTTTTAATCATAACCCCGAAATACTTTTAAAATTAATAAGCCTGGGCTGTTTCGAAGCCCGACACAATTTGATCCTGTTTATAAACATTCCCAAATCCATCAGTAGCCCGTATTTCAATAGATGCATTTGAATTTTGAGGTTGATAAAGATACAAGTGCTTGCAGGCCGGGCTGTAATTATCGGGATTTCGGTTTAAAACCCCAATATGGTATCCAAGCGACCACGCATCTTTCATTGACTTAGACAAAGGCTCCAGGTCAGCCACCTTAACCCCGTCTTCGTAAGCTTCTACTTTCCAGTCACTATCGGCATTCCACACATTTGCGATAATTGCATTTTCGCTTTGGTTGAAGCTATAATATCCGTATTGCCCGCCAAAAGCAACATCTCCCTTGTGTAAACGTATCTGAAAATCAGCAGTCATCCTCGTTGGTTTATAAAACCAATCAGAAATAGTGTTTCCCTTGACCCGGTATACTGCATAACCATTGGGAGTTCCATCCCCGTTAATAGTTGACCGCCACCACGAACCGCAAGCAGCGGCATGCACATGTTCGTAAATATTATCGGACGAAGTATGGATATAATTCTCACTATAATGAGTATGTCCACACATCAGATGCACTTCGGCAAACCCTTTAACTGCCTCAAAAAGTTTTGCCCTGTTTTTAATGCTGCTTGTACCCCTGATCGGAATGTGGTAATAAACAATTACCATTTTACTTTTAGGAACATAGCTCAGATCTTTTTTCAGCCACTCCATTTGTTGATCGGTAAATCCTCCTGAATAATCTGAGGCATTTTCAAAAATGATATTATCCAGGCAAACAAAATGAACTTCGCCCCTGTTGAACGAATAATTCAATGGCCCGAAAACTTTGGAAAAGGCCTCGGCTGTCCGCGGTAAATTTTTATCCACTCCAGCCACTTTATCGTGATTTCCAATTGTTGTAAACACGGGCATCGGGCTTGAACCAGCCAATATTTTCATTTGACTGAAAAATGCAGGTTTATCTCCTACCACGTCGCCCATTAGCAATCCGTAACAAGGAGACGATTCTGCCCCTACCTGCATCTTTATATCCTCCATGGTTTCCGTTTTAAACCGATTGAACTCATCCATATTGGTTACCTGCGGATCCCCGACACAAATTAAAGTAAAACCCGATTCAGCACTGACAAGCCTTTTCAATTCAAAATCAAATCTTTCACCCGTACCTATCTCGGAATAAAATGATGCCATATTTCCTGACTCTCCCGAAGTATTTACAGCAAACTCTTCCGGTGTTGAATAATATACAAATTGCGCGGCGGCATTTTTTTTCATCTGGTATATTCCGTCAGAATCGGTTACGGTACACGAGTAACCATCACTCACAACAACATTTCCAACAGGAGCTCCATTCTCATCACCAATAAACCCATAAAGGTCCATCCCCGGTTCTGGTACAATTTTCACAACCTCATCTCCGTCCGGACTATCCGGATCCAAAGGCGAATCCTTACCACATTGCACAAACAGCAACATCGTACATAGTAACAACATACACACCCGAAAAAGATGCGCAGTACGCCTACAGACTAACAGTGCACGGGGAACCATATTACTTTTTACATTCATTTTATTACGAAATTCCTTCTGTTAAAACATATCCTTTTTCAAGCCAATACCGTTTCGACTTATTAAACCTAATATCACTTACCTACAGAAAACTCACATAAAATCTACTCCCATCCTTCATTTTGAGGCAAAAGATTCGGATTCAATGTAATCGCGGTTTGCGGAACAGGTCTTAAGTATTGCTTATCCGACCAATTACGGGCAACTCCCCATGCCCAAATCAGATGCCCTTTATCTCCTTCTGACAATTTAATATTTGTTCCGAGGATGACATATTTCACCCCACTTACCGTGGGAGAAGGCTTGGCATCAACAATACAAACATCAGGCTTGCCATCGCCGTTCAAATCATAATTAACATCTTTTGCCGGGATGTATATCCCCTTCCAGGGCATATTCGCCGATGTAAGTAAATCACCTTTTTTCCATCTCATTAAATCCTGATAACGCAGGCCTTCGAAGCACAGTTCAATTCCCCTCTCCCTTCTGATCTCCAACAAGTATTTATCTGAAATGCCGGGGAAAAACATACTTTGCAAATAACCATCAGCTTCTTTAGGTTCTGCACTGGCCACCCCTGCACGATCTCTCAAAAGCTTTATCGTTTGGTTCCATTCTCCTGAACCAAATTCACCAAGCTCTGCTTTGGCTTCTGCATAATTCAACAATACCTCGGCGAATCTGATAACAGGAATGCTGTTTGTACACTGCCCCTGTCCATCGTGCCACGAATCATCAAGACTCCACTTTTTAATATGATATCCCGTTAGTGTTACGGCAAAATCGGGAGGAGCAACCGTACCATCTGTTCTGTAATATCCTTCGGTACGAATGGATTGACTCAGGCGATAATCCCGGTTTTTCATTTCATCGTAGAATTCTATTTCGCTATAATTTGCCTTGTCGGTAAACCTGCTTCCATCGCGCATTAGATAGGTATCCACAAACTGCTTGATCAGCGACCACCGACTACCATTTGTAGGCGAATTGAAGTTCCATGTAAGATCGTGCCATACCCTTGA
>JBKDZK010000177.1:0-5936 GCA_047971205.1 Draconibacterium sp. | reverse complement strand
AAACCCAACTCATTGATTATCAGTATTTCATTTTTCCCTGTTTGGAGCATTGTTAATAAATACCGGGGTATCAACCGATTTTTATGCGTTTTGGGGTGCGGAGCCTGCAATGTGGGTTAATCACTTTTTGGTTCTGAAAAGACTGCTTACTTTTTTATACAAATCGTTGATGGTGTTGTATTCTTCGGTAAAGGAAAGGCCAATTCCCTGGGTATAAGGCGCTGTTTCGTAAAATAAATTATTGTTGGAGCGGCTGTAGGCCTTGAGTTGTATTTTACCGCTGGGTACCAGTTTTACATTGATTTCAAAGTCGCCCACAACTTGGCTATTGTTGGTGCTGTACTGGTTGGCGTTATTGCCAATGTTTCCGTTTAGCGTAACACGGTCGTTAAATATTTGTGTGCTTAATGCCAGTTCAATCTCGTCATCGCTCACCTGGTTGCCGGGGCGGTAATTAACCCCCACATCCCAGTGCTCGTTGATTTGCGACAGCCAGTTACTAAGCTGATTGGAGAACAATTCACTGGCGGTAGATCCCAGCATATTGTTGTTTTGGGCTTCGTAGGTTCCACGCAGGTATTCCGGGGTAAAAAATTTGCCCATTACGATCAGCGAAAGGATTTGTTTGTTTAGCTCTTCTTCGGTGTTGAAAAATTGCTGCAGGTCGTCTTTGGTCCGTTCTTCGGCGTTTGGGAAATTAATTCCGAAGTTAATGGTAGGGTTCGAAAGTTCGTCTTCCAGGTGGATGATGCACTCTACCTGTATTCGCTGGTTTTGAGCCGTGTTGGTGATGTCGCTCATAAACAGGTCGTAGAGCGAAGCTTTCAGCTTGTAAATTGCTTTCAGGTCGATGTTGGCATTATACGGGTTGCCCGACCAGGCAATGGAGCCTCCCGGTTCGATGGTGAAACGTTTGTTGATAACATTTTGCAACGTAAAAAGATAATCTCCGCGGGTGGGCTTGTAATTTCCCGACAGGAAAATGTCGCCGTGTTCGTTCATTTCGAAAACCAAAAGCCCTTCGCCCTGAGCCTTAATAACGTCACCGATTCTGGAGTTGTAGATAAGCTGAACCTTGGCGTCAGACGTTGCTTCCACCGATAAACTCAGGCTTAATTTGCTTTCTTCCTCCGGTTGTTTCTTGTAAAATTCAGATTCTTCAACCTGGTTGGGAATCACAAATTCGATGAAATCATATTTTTCTACTTCGCTCTCGCTTTCCATCGATATGTTTACGTCGGTGCCGGCCAGGGAAGTCATAGAGCCCGAAAGTCTGACCGTCTTTCCTTTGCCGGTAATATCGAGCCGGCCGCGGGCAATGGCCACTCCGTAAAATTTTTCATTGTCGCGGGGCCCGGTGTTCAAAGCCCTGATGCGATTGGTGGTGGCATGCAAATCGTAAAGCATATTTCCAAAATTCTCATGAACAATGGTTCCGAAGAATTTTCCCTGGTTTCTCTGACTGTCGTAGGCGGTTAAATTGTCAAAAAGAATGGTATCGTTGCGGAAATAAACACTGTCGTTAAAGGTGTACGGAACCTGAGTGGCGACAATCGTAATACCCGCATTGATCCCCATAAGTGCTCCATTTATCCGTATTTTATCTGCCGTACCACCAATGTTTACTTTCCCCGAACCATAACCTTCGAAATTGGAAAAACTCTCGCCCATAAAAGTTTCCAGGACGATCAATGAAACACTGTCGAAACTGGCATCAAAATTCAGCCCCTGGGTGGCGGGAAGGTACGTTCCGAACGCATCAAGCTGAAGTTTTCCCTGCTTTACAACCCTTAGCCGAGAGTCTATTTTCGACTGGTTGCTGTTCCACTGACTGATCAGGGAAACGTCGCCCATCAGTTGATCTTTGTAGTAAAAATCGTTGATCGACAGGTCGGAAAGTATCGCAGGTTTGTCCAAAATGTTGGCAAATCCAAAGGTTCCGTTGGCCATTCCTCTTATTTCCAGGTCTTTTTTTGTATAAACGTTGAGGCTGGAGAGATCGATGTTTTTTAACCAGAGGTTCAGCAAATCGGGATGTCCTTTGTGGGAGTGCCCGTCAATAGCAATTTCCTGGTTTCGGTTATAAATAAGAAAGTCGTTCACGAAAAGTGACGAAGAGTCGATCGTAACCGTGTACGGAGAAATATTCCAGATCGTATCAGCGATAAAAATCCTGGATGGCTGGCCTTCCACCACAATATGCAGGTTATCGGTACTGTCGGGTTGCGAAAAAAAAGTGCGTGTTTTTAGCGTTCCGCTGTAGGTTAGCTCGTCGTAATTGCTCCACGAAATGGTGTTGGTAAGTTCATCGTGTGCCAGCTCCGAGTCGATCCTGAAATTATACAGCTGAATGTGGTTGTTCAGGCGGATTTCTCCAAACCGGAACTTGGAAGTGTACGCTTCGTCGATGGTTTTATTTCCAATAAAAATATCGCGGGCTAGAATTCCCTTGTAACGAACTCCGGGGATACTTCCTTCCAGGTCGATTTCTTTGTTGTCGGAATCAAATTTCCCGTACAGCAGAAAGGGCGTATCCATTTTTAACCCGGGAGCAAAAATACTGGCCAGCGGATTTATATCTTTTATGTTGACATTGAAGTCGAAATTATTGGATAACCCGTTTTCCGTCCCGCTTGCTTCGTAGGAAGGAATGTAACGCTGAATGGTTTGCTGTACTGCATAAACGATGTTTCTGAAATGGTAGTTTCCTCCGATATCTATGTCCATGAAGTCCGATTGAAAGGACAGTGAGTCAATACCTTCTTTTTTAGCGGTTTTAAGACTCAGACCGCCCAGGTCAAACGATCCGTTTTTGTTTTTGTAGTATCCCTCGTTTACGTTTATAATGCCCTCCAGATTATCTAAGGTGTTGCCGGTGAAGTTGGCATTCATGTTAAACGAAATCTCGGAGTCAGGGAATTTTCTGATCAGGTTTAAAGCTGCGGGGCGTGCTTTATTTAACTGGAGCGTAAAATCGAATTCCGGCATTTTGGGGTTCAGGTCTACCTGCCCAAGGAACGAAAACTGCAGGTTTGAATCGTTCATTACCAGTAAGCCATCAAACATTTTGTCTACCAGTATTCCGTCGAAGTCAATATCGTTGTAAGGGTAATTGTTGATTTCAATGGTTTTTATATCGCCTTTGAAAATACCCGAAGCCGATTCGTCGTATTTGTTGTACTTCCCGTCAACCGAACCGTTGAATGTAAGCTTGCCAAAACTTTCATCTCTGAGTAGTTTTCCGAGCTGAAAATTGCTGGTGGCAATGTTTCCGCGGTAGTAAACCGAGCCTTCCTTTTCGGGCGCCACCAGGATATCGGTGGTCAGGGTTCCCACTTTACTTTGCAGGGTCCCAAAAGTTACAAAGTCATCGAGGAAACCACTGAAGTTTCCTTTGAAATTTAAAATTCCGGCCTGGTAAAAGCTGCCCGGAAATTGCAAATAAGCAAAATTGGCTGATTTGGGCAGATGTATATTTGATAAATCATTAAAGCTGGTAGACGATTCCTTTACATCGATAAAAAGGTACATGTCGTCGGGGTTGAGCAAATCGTTGATGTAAAAGTCGATGTCTCCCTCCGTGTCTTGCCCCGTGCTAAACCGGATGTTTTTTCCTTTAAGGTCGTTAATGTCGCCAAAAATCTGCCCCGACAAATTCACCATTTGGTCCATACCCTTTAGTGCCGGAATTATCTGCCCGAGTTCCAGGAAACTTATACTGGATTCCGGAATTTGAAAGTCAACCTGCAAGGGAGTGGCTACCGAATCGATTACCGATGGCAGGTCCAGGATTAAGGATGCACCTGATATTTGAGAATTCCGGCTTTCGAAATTCCAGTTGGAGAGCTCCAGTTTGTGCGGTGCGAAACTAACACGGGCATTCAGGTTTTTAACCTGGATGTTCTGGTTCGAATTCAGTTGTAGCTGATTTACCTGGAAAGTGGTTAAGCCATCCCTGCTTTTGAAATTCGTCACATCCATGTTCAGGTCATCCACCGCCAGGGTCTTGTTCTTATCAGTAACATTGTCGGCATACTGAACACGAAGTGTATTGAATTGGAAGTTATTGCATTTGATAAACCAATCTCCGTGCGTGTTTCTGGTGGAATCGTCAAAGGCATCGAGCAGAAAACTGAAATTGTAAAGGTCGGCTGAATCGCGTGACAGCTTTACCTGGTTGCCTGTAAAGCGAAGTTCGTCGATGCTGATAAAATGCTTTCTGAAACGGAGGGTGTCTACCTTTGCTGTAATTTCTTCGGCAAAAAGAAGTGTGTCGCTTTTTTGATCTTCAATTAAAATATCTTCCAAATGAATAGAACGAAAAAAGCGAATGTTAACATGCCCGACACTGATTTTGGCGTTAAGCCGTTCGGATAAAACAGTGGCAATTCGCTGGGTAAGACGGGTTTGTATCCTGCTGTTTTGTAATGCAAGATATCCGCTTATTGGCAGTGCGAGTAACACTGAAACCACGATGATGAATATTTTCCAGCCTTTTTTAATAATTTTGCAATTTTTAAACGAACATACCCTTTTTCGGACTATAAATTCATTGCGAATTTATTCTTTTATGAACGAATCGTTTTTAATAACGCAAAGATATAAACCGAGGGCGTTTGTTCTTGTTTTATTAGAACGTAAAAACAGAAATTACAGATATTTAAATACTGTGTAAAATATTTGTAAACCGGTAGAAAGTTTAGAAGTTGATACAGGAGTCAGCAAAAAGTACAAGTAACAAATGGAAAATAAAGGAATTACAATATTGGGTATTGAGTCTTCGTGCGACGATACCTCGGCGGCAGTTATTCGCGACGGAGTGATTTTATCGAACGTGGTGGCCAGTCAAAAAGTACACGAAGAATACGGGGGAGTGGTGCCGGAGCTGGCTTCGCGCGCCCATCAGCAAAATATTATTCCGGTGGTGGAACTGGCTATCAAACGGGCTGGTATCGACCGGTCCGAGGTTTCTGCTGTTGCTTTTACACGGGGCCCGGGCCTGTTAGGTTCGCTCTTGGTTGGAACTTCGTTTGCCAAAGGTTTTTCGCTGGCAATGAATGTTCCGCTCATAGAGGTAAACCACTTGCAGGGACACGTACTGGCGCTGTTTATCAAAGAAAACGGGGTGGAATTCAATCCTCCCAAATTCCCGTTTTTGTGCTTGTTGGTATCGGGTGGAAATTCGCAGATTATCCTGGTGCGCGATTACCTTGACATGGAAGTGATCGGGCAAACCATCGACGATGCAGCCGGTGAGGCCTTTGACAAATGTGCCAAAGTCATGGGGCTTCCATACCCGGGAGGACCTCATGTTGACAAGCTGGCAAAAGAAGGCAACCCGCTTCGTTTTGAGTTTAGCCGCCCGCGAATACCGGGGCTCGATTACAGCTTCAGCGGCCTGAAAACCAATTTCCTTTATTTTCTGCGGGATGAACTGAAAAAGAACGAGCATTTTGTGGAAGAAAACAAGGCCGATCTGTGTGCCTCTCTTCAACATACCATTATTGAAATACTGCTTGGGAAACTAAAAAAGGCCGCCAAAGAAACGGGTATCCGGGAAATAACTGTGGCAGGTGGCGTTTCTGCCAACTCGGGTTTGCGAAATGCCCTGGTTGAAAATGCCAGAAAACACAGGTGGAACCTGATTATTCCAAAGTTTGAATACACCATGGACAATGCCGCAATGATTGCCATAAGCGGTTATTACAAGTTTTTGAAACAGGAATTTGTCGGACAAAACACGGTTCCGTTTGCCCGGACTCAGTTGTAACGGATTGAGGAGTTGAAGGACGGAAGGACTGAGGGACAGAGTCAATGCTTTAATCTAATAATTCCCCTTGGCTATGCCATGGGGTTCCGCTTTTTCTCCCTCATTGAGGGGAGATGTCAGCCTCTATGGCTGACAGAGGGGTGAAATAAAGAAAATTCGGTTTTCA
>JBKDZK010000176.1:0-13520 GCA_047971205.1 Draconibacterium sp. | reverse complement strand
CCGAAGGAATGCAGGAAAGAGTGCTTATGAACCCCGAAAGTGGTGACGTGTTGGAGGGCGTAAGAACGGTTTCGGTAAAAACCGGTGCGGCCACCATGGGAGCATTTCTGGCAAGGGTGTGGCTCATCCTTCCTGAAAATGATAAATCGATTTTAGCCGATCAGTTGCGCGATATTGAAATATTTGAGGCGGAATACCTGGAAGATGATATCCGGACCAAGCTAACGATATTAAACGGAGAGGAGGAAGATGAGTAAAGTTATCCTGCTGTCCTTTGTTGTTTTTTTGTGTGGGATAACCGCTGTTTCGGCGCAGTTATCCATGCAGAAAACCGGCGAAGGAATCCTGATCACCGAAAATAAAAAAGAGGTTTTGCTGTATCGTACCACTCCCAAAAGCATGAACGGCGAGTACGAACGCACCAATTACATCCACCCCTTGTATAGTTTGAACGGAAAGGTGCTGACCGAGGATTTTCCTTCTGATCATCCGCACCACCGGGGTATATTTTGGGCCTGGCACCAGTTGTGGATCGGCGAACAAAGAATAAGCGACGGATGGGAGCTCAAAGACTTTGAGCAAACGCTTACTGAAGTTGAGTTTATGAAAAATCCCTCCGGGATTGTGGAGATAAAAACCGAAGTGGAGTGGAAATCGGAAAAATGGAAAAAGAAGGGGGAGAAAGTTCCTTATCTGCAGGAAAAAGCCTCAATCACGGTTCATCCAACTACCGGGAATGTGCGGAAAATCGATTTTGAAATCCACTTACTGGCTCTTGAAAAAGGATTGAAATTGGGCGGAGCGGAAAATGAAAAAGGCTACGGAGGCTTTTCTGTTCGGCTCGATTTACCCAAAGATGTTGCTTTCGCCGGCCCCAACGGCAAAATTGAACCACAGGAAACAGCTGTTCCCTCGAACGGGTATGTACAAGTGTCGGGCAGTTTTGATCCGGAAAAGAAAGAAAGCGGAGTGGTCATGGTCGATCATACTGAAAATCCCGGATATCCGCAGCCCTGGATTCTTCGCGCAAAAAACAGCATGCAGAATGCAGTCTGGCCCGGTCGTGAAGCGGTGGCTGTTTCTACTGATGAGCCGGTGGTACTGAAATATTCACTTTTGGTGTACCAGGGAAAAATGAACAAAAACAAAATTGAAAAGATCATGGGGCGTAGTTGCCCGTAAAGTGGCTTTCAATGAGTGAATAAAATGTTATTCAGAGTGAATCGGTTCACGGTTTGCTGGGATTTCTTCATATTAAACGTATTTTTAAGGGCAATATCCAATAAACCTAAATTTGGTGGTCTGTCACCGTAAAGTTATTTTCAGTAAGCAGGCCGCAGAAATCAGAAAAATATCAGACATGAGTTCTAACAGAAGAGAATTTATCCGGAATTCGGCCATTGCAACCGCGGCTGTAAGTGTTGCTCCTACTATTTTGAATGCCTGTGCTTCTCCGGCTGAGAAGATAAATGTGGCATTGATCGGTTGCCGGTCGATGGGTTTTAGCGACCTGAAAAGTTTTTTACGCACCGAAAACAACGTGGAATGTGTGGCACTTTGCGATGTGGATGCCAAGGTGTTGGAGAGCAAGGCGGCAGAGGTGGAAAAAATGACTTCGAAGCGTCCGGCAGAATACAAGGATTTCCGGCAGGTGCTCGAAAACCCGGATGTGGATGCGGTGATCATTGGTACGCCCGACCACTGGCACGCCAACATGATGATACAGGCGCTGCAGGCCGGCAAACACGTGTATGTGGAAAAACCGATGGGACACAGCATTGAAGAGTGCAATGCCATGGTGGCGGCACAGGCAAAATACCCCGATGTAAAAGTACAGGTAGGGATGTGGCAGCGGAGTTCCAAACATTGGTTCGAGGCGGCTGAAATTGTAAAGTCGGGCGAGCTGGGCAACGTACACCTGGTAAAAGCGTGGATCTACAAAGGCTACGACGAACCCTATCCCTACATCGCTGATTCGGAAGCACCCGATTATGTGGATTATGATATGTGGCTCGGTCCGGCTCCCAAACGGCCGTTTAATATGAACCGTTTTCACTACAACTTCCGCTGGTGGTGGGATTATGCCGGTGGAGCAATGACCGACTGGGGGGTTCACCTGCTCGATTTCGCACTGTATGCGATGAATGCCGGTATGCCAACATCTGTTTCTCCCGGCGGCGGTATTTTCTACCACGAAAAAGGCGCCATTGAAACACCCGATATTCAGCAGGCAATTTATGCCTATCCCGATCATACGCTGATTTGGGAGTGTGGCCTGAACCCGGGAATTGGTCCTTACCAGCGGGCGCATGGTGTAGCTTACGTGGGGCAAAAAGGAACCCTGGTGGTGAGCCGTAACGGTTACGAGTTGATCCCCGATCGGAGCAACGAACTTAAAGGGCCGTTCTTTGAACCCCGTTCACAAAAAGAGTATGGCGATGGCCTGGATGAGCATGTGGCAAATTTCCTGGCAGCCATTCGCAAGGGCGATACCTTGAATGCCCCGGTGGAAGTAGGTGCCAAAACCGCGATCGTATCCGAGATGGGAAACATTGCCTACCGTGTCAGACAACGCATTCACTGGGACAATGCCAGCCAATCTTTTCAGGAAGACGCAGCCAACCAACTGGCCAAGTTGAATTACAATCCTGAGTGGCCTTTGCCAAGGGTATAGCTTTTCGTGTCCGAAAGCCAGTGGTACGGTCGCATCTGTGGTAATTCTGCTTTGGCAGGCAGGAGTAACAACATTGATTGTTTTATGCGCTTAGCGGTTTGGAACCGCTTAGCGCGTGTTCCGGGAATTTACCAAATGTTGAGACAGACTTTCGCAAGGAAGTAGGGACTCGTTCTTTTTTGAGAGAACGGTTCCTTTAAATCAAGTTGTTGACCGTGTCAATCAGGAGTTGGGGCGAAAGCCCGGCTGCCAAGCTTCCGGTTTAGCCCCGGCATTGATGCCGGGGGTATCGATGCCTCCGCAAAGAGGGGCTTTGGCCCTTAATCCCTGTTTTTGTTAAAGTTTTACCCCGAGCCCCGCTCCCGCGCGAGTCCCCTCGCGTGGTTGTTTGTTTGGGGAGCCATTCCAGCGTGTATTTTATCCCCTAAATGCAATCGAAACAATTCTTTTGTTAAATTAGTGCCTGAACTTTAAGGTGACACCCGAGACGAACAGCAGCGAGAGATTTGCCACCCTTAGACGATTTACTGATAATTTCCGGTTGTAAGAGCTTTTAAACGTTTGTAATTAGTGGTAAACGGGTAAAGTGTTGTTTTTAATGGGGTTTGAGTTGCAGCGGAATAGTAGTTCCAATAGAGAAATAAATGTAAGATATATAATCGTTATGTGACATATCACAACGATATTAGGCAAGACTTAGATGAATATGAAAATAAAAAACACAATACTAATTTTAAGTTATCTTCTTCTGAGTAGCTGTTCTTCGTCTTTTAGAGTTAAAAAATATAGTCCAGCTGAGGAAATAAACGAAATCACATTTTCAGATGATAAATTTACTCAAAACTATCAGTTTTACTATTCAGACACTTTAAGAAATAAATACTTGAGAGAATTGCGTCAAAAATATGGATTGGACACTTTAACTTCAGGCTTGCCTAACGAAATTGAAAAAATAAAAGCCATACTTCATTGGAGTCGCAGTCAATGGGAACATAACGGCTCTAATTATCCCTCAAAATCCGATGTGTTGACAATTCTAAAAGAAGCAGAATCCGGAAAACAATTTAGATGTGTTGAATATGGTATTTTGGCAGCAGCAAGCCTAAACTCTATTGGCATTCGTGCACGTGTATTAGGAATTAGAACAAAGGATTCGGAAAAAGTAAAATTTGGAGCAAGACACGTTGTTGCAGAGGTTTATTCGCAGGAAAATTCCAAATGGATTTTTATAGACCCTCAGTTTGACGTGATGCCTACTTTAAATAGTATACCTTTAAATGCAGTAGAATTTCAAAAAGCAATTTTGACCCAAAGACATAATATAGAACTTGTAAACTCAAAAGGAAAAATAGAAAAGGTATCCTCTGAAACCTATATCAATTGGATTGGTAAGTACTTATATTACTTTGATACGGATTTTGACCATAGAGTTGATTTTAATGTTGATATCAAAAAATATGATGGAAAAAGAAAATTGATGTTAGTGCCACTGGGGGCGAATAATCCAACCATCTTCCAAAGAAAATACAAGGTTAATTATTGCATTTATACCAATTCATTACATGATTTTTATCCTGCTCCCGCGTGAGTCCCCTCGCGTGGTTGTTTGGAAAACAGCATTAAACATTACGGCCAACAAGCCAATAAACTATGATTAAACTAAAAAGCGAGAACTATCAGCTGGATTTGCACGCCGCGCAACAGATAAAAGACAAGGTTACCGAAGAAACCTGCAAAACCAATGTAAACCCGCAGTTGCTTTTTAAACAGAGTTACACCGGCTGCACCCTAAAAACCTTTGTCGGGAACTGGACAAAAAATGGATTCTGGCTGTCGAAATACCGGAAACAGCTGTTTCAACTACGCCCCGACGTAATCGCAAACTTCCGATTCGAACAGGAGGCGGATAAAATACACCTCTCAGTCAGGTATTCCATCGGGTTTTCGAGTGTGTTTACAGGGCTGGTAATAATCCTTTTATTCTCGACTGCATTTCTCCCGTTGGGAGCCACCGCATACCTGGTGGTACTTGTTGCCATGACCGCATTGTATGTGCTGCTTGCCTTTGTTGAACTGGGCAGGCTGGAACAGGCAGTAAAAGATAAAATTCTATAGCTTCAACTCTTCCAGCATATCAATATACTGCTGGGTTCCTTTTAAAATTTCGCTTTTGTAAATGTATTCGTCGGCCGTGTGTGAGCGTGCCGAGTCGCCGGGGCCCATTTTCACCGAAGGCGTCGACATAATCGCCTGGTCCGATGTAGTGGGAGAGCCGTAAATGCGAATTCCCCTGCGTTTGGCAATCTGTGCAAAAGGATGTTCTTCGCTGATCCCCGAAGAGTTCAGCCGCACCGAGCGCGGTTTTACTTCCGATTCAATCAGCTGGTTGATGATGCGGGCCGCCTCCTTGTTCGAGTAAAACTCGTTGGTACGCACATCGGCCACAAAATGGCAGATATCGGGCACCACGTTGTGCTGCGTACCGGCTTCGATCTGCGTTACCGACATTTTTACCTTTCCCAGTACCTTGGAAACTTTCTCGAACTCGTAGCTCTGAAGTATCTGGATATCCTTGATGGCTTTGTAAAGCGCGTTTTCGCCTTCTTCGCGCGCTGCATGCCCCGATTTTCCGCGGGCGTAACAGTCAAGTACCAGCAGGCCTTTTTCAGCAATGGCCAGTTCCATGCGTGTGGGTTCGCCCACAATGGCAAACTGTATCGGCACAATTTCGGGCAGAACAATCTCCAGTCCGCGGCGCCCCGAAATCTCTTCTTCGGCCGTGGCGGCATAAATCAGGTTGAATGGCAGATCTTCGCGTTCGTAAAAATGAACAAACACCGCCAGCAACGCTACCAGCGGTCCGCCGGCATCGTTACTTCCCAGTCCGTAAAGAATGTCGCCTTCCTCAATCGGCGCAAAAGGGTCCAGGGTATAACCTTTGGCAGGACGTACCGTGTCGATGTGGGAGTTGAGTAAAACGGTTGGTTTGTGTTTGTCTAAATGTTTGCAAAGCGCCCAGGTATTGTTTTCCTTGGTGTGATACAGAACGCCTTCCTTTTCCAGAAATGCGCGCATTATATCAGCCGCTTTTGCTTCCTCTTTGCTGAACGAAGGTGTCGCGATCAGCGTCTTTAATAAATCAATGTAACGATTCATACAAATTATCCATTCAGGGTGCAAATGTGATAAAAAAAACCATATCTGCGCCCATTCTCTTTTTTTTTCATTTTTCTGACATCGCTTTCCTCCTAACAAACAAGGCCTGCAGGCTGTGTTTTGTCTGTCGGAGTATGCTTTGTGGCTTCAAAAACGAACATAAAGCTTTTCATTACATATTTCAAACAAACGGGTGAAAAAAGTTATTCAGAAACGGTAGTCAAGGGGTGAACACTTGCTTCTGTCCTGGAAGTTTTGCCGGTTTTTATTCAAAATTTAGTTCTTTTACAGGCGAAAAATTAAGCATATGCACGAATTTCTGTTTTGGCTCATTATTGCGATCCTGGTGGTCGATTTTCTTTTTGAAAAATACCTCGATTACCTGAATACCACCAAATGGAGCGATACCCTGCCCGAAGAAGTGAAGGGAATTTACGACGAGGAAAAATACCGCAAACAGCAGGCTTACCAGCGCGAAAACCACCGCTTTGGGATGCTGACAGGGAGTTTCAGCATGGTACTTACGCTGGGAATGTTTTTGTTTTTTGGTTTTGCACTGGTCGATAGCTGGGCGTGGAGCCTTACTTCGAGCGCCATTGTTGCGGCTCTGGTGTTTTTTGGGATTCTGATGTTTGCCTCCGACCTTATTCATTTGCCCTTTTCGGTGTATGCGGTTTTTAAGATCGAAGAGAAATACGGTTTCAATAAAACCACGCCCAAAATTTTTGTGCTCGACAAAATAAAAGGCTGGCTGGTGAGTGGCATTATTGGCGGCGGCTTGCTGGCGCTGATCGTTTTTATTTACCAAAAGACGGGAACCGGATTTTGGTTTTATGCCTGGGTGGTGGTGTCGGTATTCTCCATTTTTATGGCCATGTTTTATTCCAACCTGATTGTGCCGCTTTTCAACAAGCAAACACCACTCGAAGACGGTGTACTGCGCGATGCCATCAGCGAATTTTCAAAAAAAGTAGGCTTTAAGCTCGATAATATTTTTGTGATCGACGGATCGAAGCGCTCCACCAAGGCCAATGCTTATTTTACCGGGTTAGGCTCCAAAAAGCGAATTGTGTTGTACGATACGCTTATCAAGGACATGACTACCGAAGAGATTGTTTCGGTGCTGGCACACGAGATTGGCCACAACAAAAAGAAACACGTGGTGCAGGGGCTGATCATTGGTTTGCTGCAAACCGGTATTGTGCTGTTTATTTTGGGGTTGCTGATCAATAATCCGCACCTGAGCCGTGCGCTGGGAGTGGAGCAACCCAACTTTCACATCGGGCTGGTAGCTTTTGGCGTGCTTTATACGCCCATTTCGTTTTTTACCGGGATTTTTATGAACATCCTGTCGCGCCGCAACGAATACCAGGCCGACCGCTTTGCTGCCGAAAACTACAGTGCGGAAGCTTTGGCTTCGGCCCTGAAAAAGCTGTCGGTGAATAACCTTAGCAACCTCACGCCGCACAAAGCGTATGTGTTTTTTCACTACTCGCACCCAACGCTTTTGCAGCGCCTCGATCATCTGAAACAGTATGAAAAATAAGCCGGAAGCAGGTGTATCAAAGTCGTGAAGCATTCGGCGATTATCTTATAGAGGAATTGCCAACAGCGATCAAAGTCGGGATATTTACTTTCCTTCATGAGGCGATTTCAATACACATCTTTTTTCCGGAATTTGAAGAAAATATGAACGATTTTTAATAAGAATCATGGAATAAGGAATAAGAAATCAGAAAATATTAGCTCAAGTTATTCCGTTTTCAATACTTTTTTATTCGTTATTCCTTATTATTTATTTCTTATTCTCTAACTCTTTGCAAATTCATATTTGTGCATAAAGGGTAGTTCATGAGGGTACCCCAAAAGGAAAGATTCACGCAAAGAACGCCAGGCTTTACACAAAGCGCACAAAGAGAGTAGCTGATATTCTGTGTTTTGCGACCTTTGCGCTTCTTGTGCTCCTTTGCGAGAACCTGATTTTAGCGACTTTTGGAACGAAGCAGCAGCTGAAAAATTAGTTGTAACTTGGGTGAAATTCAACGAACATGAAGATTGAAGCTCATTCGCCCGAAGAATACATCGCTCAGGTTCCGGAAGAACGAAAAGCCGCATTGCATAAGTTACGGCAGGTGATCTGCGAAAATTTGCCGAATGGTTTTCAGGAAGCCATGAGTTACGGCATGATTGGTTTTGTGGTACCTCATTCGCTTTACCCGGCAGGGTATCATGTAAATCCGGCTGAGCCACTACCTTTTATAAGCCTCGCTTCGCAAAAGAATTTTATGGCCGTGTACCACTTTGCCATGTATGCCGATCCCGAAATTTACGACTGGTTTGTGGGGGAATATCCAAAGCATTCGAAAACCAAGCTGGATATGGGCAAAAGTTGTATTCGCTTTAAAAAGCCCGGGCAGATTCCTTTTGATTTGATTGGTGAACTGGCAGCGAAACTCAGCCCTGAACAATGGATAGAGCTTTATGAATCGAAGCTGAAAAAATAAATTGTTTCACTTTAAACCGATAAAACCTATGACCAACTTTCTGACTAAAACATGGCTGATGTTTTTTTTCGTTGCAGCCATTTTTCACGCAGTTTATGCCCGGCAGGCGGCTCGTCCGAACGTTGTTTTGATTATCACGGATGATCAGGGCTACGGCGATTTAGGATGCACCGGAAATCCGCATGTAAAAACGCCCGTACTCGACCGTTTTGCCGAAGAGAACATTCGCTTTACTAATTTTTATGTGTCGCCGGTTTGTGCGCCCACCCGCTCCAGCCTGATGACAGGGCGTTACAGCCTGAGAACCGGGGTGAGAGACACCTACAACGGCGGATCAATAATGGCAGCCTCGGAAACTACCATCGCTGAAATGCGTGGACGAAAAGGGAGTGTGTACCGCGGCGGAGTCAGGGTGCCCTTTTTTATGCGCTACCCCGGTACGAAAAACGGGGAGGTAAATGCCACTACGGCGCATATCGACGTGTTGCCAACCATCGCTGTAATTTGCGGTGCCCAATTACCCGAACAGCATGTGATTGATGGTAAAAGTTTGTTTTCGCTCATTACAAAAGACAATTGCGACTGGCAGGAGCGCTCGTTGTTTTTTTACTGGACACGTCGTTACCCGGAGTTGTACAACAACATGGCTTTGTACAAAGGCAATTATAAACTGGTTGGTTTTACTTCGTTTGATGCCGGAATCGGCGATTTCGAAATGTACAATATCAAAGACGGTCCGTATGAGCAGGAAAACATCCTTCCGAAAAATACGGATCTTGCGAAAAAGCTAAAGAAAGAGCTGGATCTGGCGTGTCACGATTTAATCAGCTCTGAAAACATCGTTGACCAACCTTTGATTGAGATTGGAAATAAAAATGAAAATCCGATCATTCTGAACCGTAATGAGGCCGACGGAGAGCGCGGTATCTGGGCGCAGGAAGAAGTTTTTGGAAAATGGAATGTAAAAGTCAACCCCGGAAAATACAATGTTACATTCAAATTTGTTCAGGCGATTGATGGAGGCGGTACATTGCTGCTGGAAACAAACGGGGTGGTGAACAGGCTGCTAAATTCAGAAAATATGGACGTACTGGAAATGAAAAATGTGGATCTCCCGGGATACGAAGGAGAGTTGATGGCAAATTATTTCTTGTCCGGCAAAAAGATTCTTCCGTTCTGGATTGAATTGGAGAAGGTGGATTAAAGTTCTTTGTAATAAAGTGATACATTGGAACGCTGATAACTCAGATTCTACAGATTTTGGCTGTTTCATCCTTTAAGATCAGTTTCAGCAGCGTTTCATATCGCCCAAAGAATATTAATTTTGGCTTCGGAATGAAAACATTGTGATGAAGGCAGAGATTATTACCATAGGCGACGAAATTCTGATCGGTCAGATCGTCGATACCAATTCGGCCTGGATCGGCCAACAATTCAGTTTAAACGGCATCGAAATTTACCAAGTTACTTCGGTTCACGATGACCGCGAGCACATTCTGGAAGCCATTCGAAAGGCTGAGGAAAAAGTGGACTTGGTGGTGATTACCGGAGGTTTGGGACCCACCAAAGACGATATTACCAAACGGGTGCTTTGTGAGTATTTCGATACGCACCTGGTTTTTCACGAGCCCACGCTCGAAGCTATAAAAGTGCGTTTTGCCAACCGTGGCATCGATGTGAACCGCTTGAACCAGGACCAGGCGATGCTGCCCGAATCCTGCACTATTTTGCTCAACAAACTGGGAACTGCCCCGGGAATGTGGTTCGAAAGAAACGACACTATTTTTGTCTCGATGCCGGGTGTGCCTTTTGAAATGCAGTACCTGGTGGAGTTTGAACTGTTGCCTCGTTTGCGCGAGACCGGCCGCACAAAAGCTATTTTTCATAAAACCGTTTTGACACAGGGTGTGCCTGAGTCGATGCTGGCCGACCGCATTTCAGACTGGGAAGATGCGCTGCTCAAACACATCAAACTGGCTTATCTGCCGAATCCGATGTCGGTACGTTTGCGTCTGTCAGCCTACGGCGACAACGAAGAGACGCTTAGAAAAGAGGTGGAAACCGAGATCGAAAAACTCAGGCCGCTGATTGCCGAAAGCATTTTTGGTTACGACGAGGATACGCTGGCAAGCGTGATCGGGCAGATGCTGGCAGACAAGAGAAAAACACTGGCGGTGGCCGAAAGCTGCACGGGTGGCTATATTTCGCATCTGATCACTTCTGTTTTCGGGAGTTCGGTGTACTACAAAGGCGGTGTTACCTCGTATGCCAACGAGGTGAAACAACAGGTGCTCGGTGTAAGTACTGAATCGCTGGAAAGCGTGGGCGCAGTGAGCGAAGAGGTGGCATTGCAAATGGTGGAAGGTGTTAAACGCCTGCTGAATGCAGATTATGCAGTGGCAACCACGGGGATTGCCGGCCCAACCGGAGGAACCGAGGAAAAACCTGTGGGTACGGTGTGGATCGCATTGGCCGGACAGCACAAAACATTTGCCCGGAAGTATGTTTTTGTGGGTGATCACCGCGAGCGAAACATTGTTCGTTCAGCACAAACGGCTTTGCAGCTGTTGCGGCAACTGATTTTGGAAGAAACAAAACTATGGTCAATGGATTAGCTCTCTGGCCTGGTGGAGCACGTCGTTTTACTGGTTTGAATGAATGAAAAGTAGTGAGTAGTGAGTAGTGAGTAGTGAGTCGGAAAGGAATCAATATTCATTATTATTGCATTTCCGCATTATAGCATTCATGCATTTGCTCGTAATGTTCTCAAACCTTTGCAGACCAGCTTGAAATATTCTGTACGTTTGCCGAAGAACAGCGCCTTAACACAGTTTTCATTCTTTTAACAACATCAGTGCACAGCTTGCGTTTCTATTATGTATTTTTGACGCTAATGCCGGGTAATAAAACGGGTTTCGATTCGTCAAGGTAACGGAGAAATAGTTCGTTATTTAACAGTGAACAGAAAATATAAATAAGATGAAGAAAATTATAATTGTCCTGTTGGTCATAGTTTTGGTGGTGGTTGGCGCGCTGGTTGCCATTCCGGTTTTCTTTAAGCAAAACCTGCTGGAGTATGCCAAGCGAACTTTGAACAAAGAGTTGAATGCCAAAGTGGAACTGGCCGATCTCAAAATCTCGCTGTTTCGCGATTTTCCCAAAGCCAGTGTCGATCTGAAAGACATGCTGATCACCGGAACCGGTGCGTTCGCGAACGATACCTTGCTGAGCATTCCGTCGCTGCGGACGACCATCGACCTTTCGTCGCTTTTTAATCCGTCGAATATGGAAGTGGAGTCGATTGTGGTGGATCAGGCATTTATCAATCTTTTGGTGAACGAGAGCGGAGCGGCCAACTGGGATCTTGTTCCGGCTGGAGAGACTCCGTCAGAACCGAAAGCTGAAACAACTTCAGAAGATGACTTTCAGCTAAAACTGGATAAAATTGAAATACTTCATTCTGAGCTGAAATACACCGACAAGTCGCTGAATATGAACCTGGCATTGTCGGATGTGAATCTTGATATTAGCGGTGAAATGTACGGGCAGGGAACAAGCCTGGAAACTGATGGAAATGTTGGTGATTTGTCGTTGCAGTACGGCGGAATTCAATACATCTCGAAAACAACGCTGAATGTAAAAACTTTGCTGGATGTGAATTTTGAGACGATGACTTTTACCATAGCCGAAAATGAACTGATGGTAAACCGTCTGCCGCTGGAGTTGGGAGGTTCGTTAAAAATGCCTTCCGACACTATGTTTTTTGATATGCAACTCAATGCCAAATCTTCGGGCTTTGAAAATTTCCTGGCTTTGGTGCCGCCGGTGTATGAGTCGTACATGAAAGACATTCATGCACAGGGAAATGCCGATATTAAAGGCACACTCGCCGGCTTTTATTACGGCGAAGATTATCCGGAATTTAGTCTGAAAATGAACATCCAGAACGGAAATCTGCGTTATGCCGATATGCCCGAAGAAATCAAAAACATCAGGGCTGCGGTGGATATTTCCAAGCCGCAGGGTGACCTGGATCTGACCAAAATAAATGTAAACGAAGCACATGCCGAGATTCGGCAGAATCCGGTAGATTTCACACTGGCAGTAAGCACACCGGTGAGCGATCCGTATTTTGACGGTGCCTTGAAAGGAAAAGTGGACCTTTCGTACTTAAAAAATGCGCTGCCAATGGACAGTGTAAACATGTCGGGGGTGATTGATGCCAACCTGATGGCTCGTGGCAGTTATTCGGATGTGGAAGCAGAGAGATACGACAAGATCCGCTCGGATGGTACGGTTTTGCTTCAGAATTTTGTGTATGAAACGCCCGAGCTGACACAGCCGGTGCTGGTTCCCAAAGGAAACCTGAGTTTTTCTCCGGATAAGATATTATTGAGTGAATTTCTGATGCAGTTGGGTGAAAGCGATTTCCGTTTGTCGGGAACAGTAAGCAATTACCTGAATTATTTTCTGAAGGAAGGGGTGTTGAATGCCAATTTGCAGCTGAATTCGAAACGGGTAAATCTGAATGAGTTGCTGCGATTGCAGGTCGAAGATGCAGCGGTTGCCGAAACAAAACCGGCTGCTCAAAATACGACGGAAGAGGAAGCAAATGTGCTGGCATTTAGTGTTCCTGAGCGGGTGGATGTAACTTTCCGGTCGGATATTGACAATGCGGTATTTAACCGAATTCCTATCCGGAACATCAACGGGGTGATAAAAGCCGCGGATCAGAAATTAACGTTGCAAAACCTGACCATGGACATGCTGGAAGGACGAATGAATCTGAATGGGTCGTATAAAAATACACCGGAAAACAAACCACTGTTCGATTTTGGTTTTTACATCAACAGCTTTGATATTCCTACCATGTTCCGAACATTGGCGGGCTTTAAAAACATGATTCCCGGAGCCGGAAACAGCACTGGGAAACTGAATTCGAAATTTGCCTTAAAAGGACAACTGGGTGAAAAACTGAGTCTGATTCCTGCTTCTGCCAATGGTGCCGGAACTTTCAGTACACAGAACCTGGAGATAGTAAATTCGCCCGTGTTTAATCAGTTAAGCGGAATCATTAAAAAGGAGAAATTAAAAGATATTCGGGTGGCCGACTTTGTGGCCAACCTGAATGTGGAGAACGGGAACCTGCTGTTAAAACCATTCAAAACCAAAGTGATTGGACAGGA